>NZ_JAGMUE010000071.1:44922-81881 GCF_019049165.1 Streptomyces sp. AC627_RSS907 | reverse complement strand
CAGCCGCCTGACCGCTCCTCGTCCGCACCCCCGCATCGGCAGCCTCATCCACGCCCCCATGCCCCCCTCGCCGCATCTCTTCCACTGCGCACCCCTCAACCCCCACCCCTTCACCCCTCACCCGCAACCTCACCCGCGATCTCGTCAGCGCCCCGAAGCCACCGTTTCACCCGCGCGGGAGCCCATAAGTAAAGAAGTGCGGACACCACTTCCGCTTACTCCGGGGCAGTAGTACAAAGGACTCAACGGCCCGCGAGACCAAGGACATCCGAAAGGATCACCTTCAGACGCATCCGGCCCCACGGACCGAGCATGAACACCGGGCACCCACGCGACGTCGACCCGTCGATTACGGGCCAGCCGCACCAGGTGACGGGCAAAGCACCCGACCTGATGGGCAATATCTCGAGGACGCTTGGTAACCAGGTGCTCATGCCAGCGGCGGTACGAATTCTCGTACCGCCGCATTCTCGTGCCTCCCGCGTTCCCCTACCCCCGCACCCCGCGCTCTCTGTGCCGCCCACCGTCGGCGGGGGCCGCACCGGACGTACTCCGTTACGCCGCCCCGCGCTGGAGCGCCTCGCACACGGCCGTCGACTCGCGCGCACCCAGCCCGACCGCCTTGCCGCAGTGGGCGATCCAGGCCGCCATGCCCTCCGGGGTTCCGGAGACGTAGCCGTCGAGCGCCGTCAGGTAGGCCGCGCGCCCCAGCTCGGCATGACCGACCTCGGCCGGACAGACGGACTTGGGGTCCAGGCCGCTGCCGACCAGGACGATGCGCTCGGCCGCACGCGCCACCAGGCCGTTGTGCGAGGTGAAGGGGCGCAGGGCCAGGAGCTCACCATGCACGACGGCGGCCGTCACCAGCGCCGGCGCGGAGCTCCCCGCCGTGACCAGGCCGGCCAGGCCCTCCAGACGGCCGTGTGTCTCCGCGGCATCCGGCAACGGCAGCTCGACGAACGGCTCGTCCACCGGTTCGCCTTCCTGGCGGGGGCGTCCCACCTGGTCGGCCTTGTCCGCGGCCGCCACCAGGTGCAGCCGGGCCAGCACCCGCAGCGGTGACTGCCGCCAGATGGAGAGCAGCTGCCCGGCCTCCGCAGTCAGCCGCAGGGCCGCGCCCACCGCACGCGCCTCGTCGTCGCCACCGAAGTCGGTCCGCCTGCGCATCTCTTCCAGGGCCCAGTCCGCCCCGGACAGCGCCGCCGAGCCCCGGGCGCCGCGCAGCGCCGCCTCGGAGGTGATCTCGTTGCTGCGGCGCCGCATGATCCGGTGGCCGTAGACCCGGTCCACGGCCTTGCGTACGGACTCCACGGACTCGGCCACGCCGGGCAGTGAGCCCAGGGCCGCGAGCGGATCGGCGGTCGCGCCTGTCGTACTCATGAGTACGACCCTACGCACACCGGCGCCGCACCCCACGAATGAGTGGTCTTCTTCACGTGCCTCCAATCCCCTTCACCACGTACCGCTATGGGCCCACTACCCTTGGTGAACATGAAAATTGCTTTCGTGGGCAAGGGCGGCAGTGGCAAGACCACCCTGTCCTCCCTGTTCGTACGCCACCTCGCCGCCACCGGCGCGCCCGTCGTCGCGATCGATGCCGACATCAACCAGCACCTGGGGGCCGCGCTGGGGCTCGACGAGTCGGAGGCGGCCGGACTGCCCGCCATGGGCGAGCACCTCCCGCTGATCAAGGAGTACCTGCGCGGCACCAACCCGCGCATCGCCTCCGCCGAGCAGATGATCAAAACGACCCCGCCCGGCGTGGGTTCGCGCCTGCTGCGGGTGCGCGAGGACAACCCCGTCTACGACGCCTGCGCCCGGCCGGTGGAACTCGACGGCGGGGCCGTCCGTTTGATGGTCACCGGCCCCTTCACGGACGCCGACCTGGGCGTCGCCTGCTACCACTCGAAGACGGGCGCGGTGGAGCTGTGTCTGAACCACCTGGTCGACGGCCGTGCCGAGTACGTCGTGGTCGACATGACGGCGGGCTCGGACTCCTTCGCCTCCGGCATGTTCACCCGCTTCGACCTCACGTTCCTCGTCGCCGAGCCGACCCGGAAGGGAGTCTCCGTCTACCGCCAGTACAAGGAGTACGCCCGCGACTTCGGCGTCACCCTGAAAGTCGTCGGCAACAAGGTGCAAGGGCCCGACGACCTCGACTTCCTCCGCGAGCAGGTCGGGGACGACCTGCTGACGACCGTCGGGCACTCGGACTGGGTGCGCGCCATGGAGAAGGGCCACCCGCCCCGGTTCGAGCACCTGGAGGACGACAACCGCCGCGCGCTGCGCGCCCTGCACACAGCCGTCGACGCGACGTACGAGCTGCGGGACTGGGAGCGCTACACCGAGCAGATGGTCCACTTCCACCTGAAGAACGCCCACAGCTGGGGCAACGAGCGCACGGGGGCCGACCTGGCGGCGCAGGTGGACCCCGGTTTCGTCCTCGGCGAGGGAGTCGTCGCACCGGTGTGACGACTCCCCACGCCACCACCGGGACGGTTACCGCTTGGCCGCCGGAGCCCCCGGCACGCCCTTCGGCGCCGGCGCCGGGTCGGCCGACAGGAAGGACGCCCAGCCCTTCTCGGGGGCCTGGCCGACACCCAGGGAGCGCAGCTTCTTCAGGATCTTCGGGTCCTGGGCGTCCAGCCAGTCGGCCAGCTGCCGGAAGGAGACGCAGCGCACCTCCTCCTTGGTGCACACCTCCTCGACGACCTCCTCCACGGCGCGCATGTAGGTGCCGCCGTTCCAGGACTCGAAGTGGTTGCCGATGATCAGGGGTGCCCGGTTGCCGTCGTAGGCCCGCCGGAAGCCCTGGAGCAGGCCGTCGCGCATCTGGTCGCCCCAGAGCTCGTGCTTGGCCGGGTCGCCCTGGGTGGCGGTGCCCGACTGGTTGACCATGAAGTTGTAGTCCATGGTGAGCTGCTCGAAGGTGTGCCCGGGGAACGGCACGAGCTGCATCGACAGGTCCCACAGCCCCTGCTTCTTCCGCGGCCAGACCTGGTTGTTCACTCCGCTGGAGTCGTAGCGCAGGCCCATCTCGCCGGCGGCCCTCATGAAGTTCTCGCGCCCCTCCAGGCACGGGGTGCGGGCGCCGATCAGTTCCTTGTCGTAGTCGAAAGGCAGGGGCGCCGCGTTCCTCGCCCCGGTGTTGGTCTTCCACGTCTGCACGAACCGCTTGGCCTGTCTGGTCTCGTCCTTCCACTCCTCGACCGACCACTCGCCGACCCCGCTCCCGCTGCCGCAGAAGTGACCGTTGAAGTGGGTGCCGATCTCGTTGCCCTCCAGCCATGCCAGCCGCAACTGCTCGACGGTGGCCGCGATGCCCTCCGCGTCGTTGAAGCCGATGTCGGAGCTGCCCGGTGAGTGCTGCGGCGGCAGGTACAGGTCCCGTTTCTCTTCCGGCAGCAGGTACACGCCGCTCAGGAAGTACGTCATCGTCGCGTTGTTCTCCTTGGCCACTTCGCGGAAGTGGGAGAACAGCCTCTGGCTGTCCTCGCCCGCGCCGTCCCAGGAGAACACCACGAATTGCGGGGGCTTCTCGCCGGGCTTGAGGCGCTCGGGCCGGAGCAGGTTCGGCTGAGCGCCGGTGTACGCGGTGGAGCCGTCACCGATCAGCCGTACCGCGTTCTCGGGCGCGGGCGCCCCTTTCCCTTTCTCCCTCTGCGGATTCTCCCTCTGCGGACCGTGCGCCCCTTCACCGGAACCGTTATCGCCGCCGACGGCGCAACCGGCGAGCGACGCGGCGCAGACTGCGGCGGCGATCACGGTGCGCGCGGCGATCCTGCGGGTGGCGGCCATGTCCGCCCACCTTCTTCCTTCTCTCGGGCCAACGCCGACGAGGGCGATGTCGGGTGCTGTGCCGGGACGGGCAATCAGCGTCGACAAGGTGGCACGAGACAGAGAAGGAATTAATACGACAAGCCGATGAAATGAGCGATTCACCCGCTTGAGCAGTCCATTACTCCATTTGCGCGAATACTCTATGCCCCTTCTTTACTCTGCATTACGATCTGTTTACTGAGCGCAATCATCGAGAGCGCTCGGCCTTCCGCCGCTGTACGCCGTGCCCGCACGGCCCGCGAGCTCCCCCGCCCGGCGGGGGGCCACCCCTGACCGCGACCGCGCAGCCCCGGAGGAGACGGGAAACATGTCAGCCTGCGTCCCCGCCCGCGCCGATTCGGCCCGGACCAAGCACGTCCATCCACCCCACAGCCCGCCGCCGCCCGGCGGCCCCCGGCGCTTCCGCGTCGCGGGTGCCGACGTGTCGGCCTCGATCGCGGTCTTCCTGATCGCCCTGCCCCTCTCCCTGGGCATCGCCCTCGCTACCGGCGCCCCCCTCCAGGCCGGCCTCGTCGCCGCCGCCGTGGGCGGGATCGTCGCCGGATGGCTCGGCGGCTGCCCACTTCAGGTCAGCGGCCCCGCCGCCGGACTCACGGTGGTCACCGCCGACCTCATCCAGCGCTACGGATGGCGCACGACCTGCGCCATCACGGTTCTCGCCGGGCTCGCGCAACTGGGCCTCGGCTGCCTGCGGGTGGCGCGTTCCGCGCTGGCCGTCAGCCCCGCCATCGTGCACGGCATGCTCGCCGGGATCGGCGTCACCATCGCCGTCGCCCAGCTGCACATCGTTCTCGGCGGCACCCCGCAGAGCGCCGTGCCCGACAATCTGCGCGCGCTGCCCGCCCAGTTGGCGAGCCCCAGACCGGCCGATCTCGCGGTGAGCGTGCTGACCCTGGCTCTGCTCCTGCTCTGGCCGCGGCTTCCGGGCCGGGCCGGACAGCTCCTGGGCAAGGTGCCCGCCGCCCTGGTCGCCGTCGCCGGCGCCACGACGGTCGCGGCCTTCGCCGGGCTGCGCCTGCCCAAGGTCGACCTGCCGTCCTGGAGCAGTCACGCCCTGGCCACGCTGCCCGACGGCGCGGTGCTCGGCATCGCCGCCGCCGTTCTCACCACCACACTGGTGTGCAGCGTGCAGTCCCTGCTCGGCGCGGTCGCCGTGGACAAGCTGGCCGCCGCCCGGCCCGGTCTGACGGGCCGCGTGGGGCGCTCCGACCTCGACCGCGAACTGCTCGGGCAAGGCGCCGCCAACATCGTGTCCGGGTCGCTCGGCGGACTGCCCATCGCGGGTGTGGCCGTGCGCAGTTCGGCGAATGTGGCCGCGGGTGCCGTCAGCCGGAACTCCACGATGCTGCACGGCGTTCTCGTAGTGATCGCCACCCTGCTGATGGTCCCGGCCCTCGAGCTCATCCCGCTCGCCTCGCTCGCCTCCCTGGTCATGGCCGTCGGCCTCAAGATGGTGTCGCTGAACCACATTCGCACGGTGACCCGCCACCGTGAGGTGCTGGTCTACACGGTGACCACCTGCGGCGTGGTGTTCCTCGGCGTCCTGGAGGGTGTCGCACTGGGCATCGCCGTGGCCGTCGGCGTCGCCCTGCACCGCCTGACCCGCACCCGGATCACGCACGACGAGACGGAAGGAGTCCATCACGTACACGTACGAGGCCAGTTGACGTTCCTCGCGGTGCCGCGACTCAGCCGGGTCCTGCACCAGGTGCCCCACGGGGCGAGTGCCGTCGTGGAGCTGGACGGGTCGTTCATGGACCACGCGGCGTACGAGACGCTGCAGGACTGGCAGAAGACGCACACCGCGCAGGGGGGCTCCGTCGACATCACCGGCCGCCGGCCCGGCACCCGTATCTCCGAGCCGACCGACGTGGACGGCTGCCGCTGCCGCCCCTGGACCCCGTGGCGCAATCACCAGTGCGAGCGCCCGCAGGCGGCGCCCCCGCACGGTTCCGCCCGGCGGAGCGGAACCGGCCCAGGAGACGGAGGGACCGCCGACGCGGTGACCGGTCCGAGCGCGGCCGGCAGAGCCGACGGGCCCGACCGGTCCGGCGCGTCCAGGCAACCCGGTGGCACCGGCGGCACCATGGGCACCATGGGCACCAGCGGACATGAACTGGCGCGCGGCATCAGCGCGTTCCAGCGCAACACCGCCCCGTTGGTGCGCGGCGAGCTGGCGCGGCTGGCGCGCGAGGGACAGCAGCCCTCCCAGCTGTTCCTGACCTGCGCCGACTCGCGGGTGGTCACGTCGATGATCACCTCCAGTGGTCCCGGCGACCTCTTCGTGGTGCGCAACGTGGGCAACTTCGTGCCGCCGCCCGGCGAGGAGAGCGGTGACGACTCGGTGGCCGCCGCGATCGAGTACGCGGTGGACGTGCTGAAGGTGCGGTCCATCACGGTGTGCGGCCACTCCGGGTGCGGGGCCATGCAGGCGCTGCTCAGCTCCGAGCCCGGGGGCGCGCGAACCCCGCTCAAGCGGTGGTTGCGGCACGGGCTGCCGAGCCTGGAGCGCATGTCCGAGGGCTCCTCCCGGTCCCAACCGGCCGGATACCGGCCCACGGACACGGTGGAGCGGCTCTGCCTGGCCAACGTGGTCCAGCAGTTGGAGCACCTGCGCGCCCACGACTCGGTGTCCCGGGCGCTGAGCGCGGGAGAACTGGAACTGCACGGCATGTACTTCCACGTGGGCGAGGCGCAGGCCTATCTGCTCGCGGAAGGGACCGGGAGCGGCGTGTTCGAGCGAGTGCGGGAGGCGGATCCGATCGCCTGATCCCGGACGACGGGCCGGTGCGCGGCCTCGAACGGTCGCGCACCAGCGTCTCTGGGAGCCGGGCGGCGACGGGAGGTGTGAGAGGCGTTACAAGAGCTGAACCCTGCGCCACCGGTTTCCGTGGGTACGGAAGACCAGGGCCCTGGAGACAGACCAGGGCCCTGGAGACAACGACAGGTCTAAACCAATTGCCCGTCGACCCTTGTCACCGGCCCCCCGGGTCTGATGAGCTGTGGCCTGGGACACAACGGACAACCCTGAGAATGGGAGATGTCGTGAGCAACGAATCCTTGGCCAACCTGCTCAGGGAGGAGACGGGACGATGAGCGAGAATTCCTCCCTCTCCAACCTGCTCAAAGAAGAGCGCAGGTTCACACCCCCCGCCGACTTGGCGGCGAACGCCAACGTCTCGGCGGAGGCGTACGAACAGGCCAAGGCTGACAGGCTCGGCTTCTGGGCCGAGCAGGCCCGCCGACTCACCTGGGCCCAGGAGCCGACCGAGACCCTCGACTGGACGAACCCGCCGTTCGCCAAGTGGTTCAAGGACGGCACGCTGAACGTCGCCTACAACTGCGTGGACCGGCACGTGGAGGCCGGACACGGCGACCGCGTGGCCATCCACTTCGAGGGCGAGCCCGGTGACAGCCGCGCCATCACCTATGCCGAGCTCAAGGACGAGGTCTCCAAGGCTGCCAACGCCCTGCTGGAACTGGGGGTGCGCAAGGGCGACCGCGTCGCCGTCTACATGCCGATGATCCCGGAGACGGCGATCGCGATGCTGGCCTGCGCCCGGATCGGCGCCGCCCACTCGGTGGTCTTCGGCGGCTTCTCCGCCGACGCCCTCGCGACCCGCATCCAGGACGCCGACGCCCGCGTCGTCATCACCTCCGACGGCGGCTACCGCCGTGGCAAGCCCTCCGCGCTCAAGCCCGCCGTCGACGAGGCCGTCGAGCGCGCCGGCACCGTCGAGCACGTGCTGGTCGTCCGCCGCACCGGCCAGGACGTCGCCTGGGACGACTCCCGCGACAAGTGGTGGCACGAGACCGTCGACCGGCAGTCCGCCGCGCACACGCCCGAGGCGTTCGACGCGGAGCACCCGCTGTTCATCCTCTACACGTCCGGCACGACGGGTAAGCCCAAGGGCATCCTTCACACCTCCGGCGGCTACCTCACACAGACGGCGTACACGCACTGGGCCGTCTTCGACCTCAAGCCGGAGACCGACGTCTACTGGTGCACCGCCGACGTCGGCTGGGTCACCGGACACTCGTACATCGTCTACGGCCCGCTCGCCAACGGCGCGACGCAGGTCATGTACGAGGGCACCCCGGACACACCGCACCAGGGCCGCTTCTGGGAGATCGTGCAGAAGTACGGCGTGACGATCCTCTACACCGCGCCCACCGCGATCCGGACGTTCATGAAGTGGGGCGACGACATCCCCGCCAAGTTCGACCTGTCCTCCCTGCGCGTGCTCGGCTCGGTCGGCGAGCCGATCAACCCGGAGGCCTGGATCTGGTACCGGAAGACGATCGGCGCCGACAGCACCCCGGTCGTCGACACCTGGTGGCAGACGGAGACCGGCGCGATGATGATCTCGCCGCTGCCGGGCGTCACGGACTCCAAGCCCGGCTCCGCCCAGCGACCGCTGCCCGGCATCTCCGCGACCATCGTCGACGACGAGGCGAACGAGGTGCCGAACGGCGGAGGCGGCTACCTGGTCCTCACCGAGCCGTGGCCGTCCATGCTGCGCACCATCTGGGGCGACGACCAGCGGTTCATCGACACGTACTGGTCACGGTTCGAGGGCAAGTACTTCGCCGGTGACGGCGCCAAGAAGGACGACGACGGCGACATCTGGCTGCTGGGCCGCGTGGACGACGTGATGCTCGTGTCCGGGCACAACATCTCCACCACCGAGGTCGAGTCGGCCCTCGTCTCCCACCCGTCGGTCGCCGAGGCGGCCGTGGTCGGCGCGGCGGACGAGACGACCGGGCAGGCCATCGTCGCCTTCGTGATCCTGCGCGGCACGGCGTCGGAGAGCGAGGACCTGGTCGCCGACCTGCGCAACCACGTCGGCGCGACGCTCGGCCCCATCGCCAAGCCCAAGCGGATCCTGCCGGTGGGCGAGCTGCCCAAGACCCGCTCGGGCAAGATCATGCGTCGCCTGCTGCGCGACGTGGCCGAGAACCGGCAGCTCGGGGACGTCACGACGCTGACGGACTCCACGGTCATGGACCTGATCCAGGCGAAGCTCCCCGCCGCGCCCAGCGAGGACTGACCCACCGGCCCCACGCATGTGAAAGGGCACCCGGCGCGTCCTTCGCCCCGCCGGGTGCCCTTTCACGTGCGGCGCTCACCCCCTCCGCGGGGCACCCCCTCAGCGGGGCACCCCTTCACATGCGCGGCACCCCTCCACATCCCTCCGCCTGCGGACGCCCCGTCCTCCGCAGGCGCCCCGCCACACGCGGCCGCCCCGTCACCCGGCCGCCCCGTCACCCGGGCGAGCTCACCGGGCCGCCGCGCCGTCGTATGGGTAAGCTGAGAAGCAGATAAAAGATCCATCAAGATCCTCATGGTGCGCCGGGAAGTCTGGTCGGCATGTGTTCCGTGCTGCCCATCCACCGGAGGTTCTCCCCGTGACCGCCCCCCGCACCCCCCGCACCCCCCGCAAGGTCTTCGGCCGCCTGTCCCTCCCGGAGCGGAACTACGTCGCCGACGCGCTGCGCACCGAGACCGTCGGGGGTGTCCTGCTGCTGGTCGCCGCGGTGGCCGCGCTGGTCTGGGCGAACATACCGGCGCTGCACGACAGCTACGAGAGCGTCAGCCACTTCCACTTCGGCCCCGAAACCCTCGGCCTGAACCTGTCCATCGCGCACTGGGCCGCCGACGGACTGCTCGCGATCTTCTTCTTCGTCGCCGGGATCGAGCTCAAACGCGAGCTCGTCGCCGGTGACCTGAAGGATCCGAAGGCCGCCGCCCTCCCGGTGGTGGCGGCCCTGTGCGGCATGGCCGTACCGGCGATCGTCTACACGCTGACCAACACCGCCGGCGGCGGCTCCCTGGCCGGGTGGGCCGTGCCCACCGCCACGGACATCGCGTTCGCACTCGCCGTGCTCGCCGTCATCGGCACCTCCCTGCCGAGTGCCCTGCGCGCCTTCCTGCTGACGCTCGCCGTCGTCGACGACCTCTTCGCGATCCTGATCATCGCGGTCTTCTTCACCGACGGCCTGGACTTCGCCGCGCTCGGCGGCGCGATCGTCGGTCTCGCCGTCTTCTGGCTGCTGCTCCGCAAGGGGGTCCGCGGCTGGTACGTGTACGTCCCGCTGGGCCTCGTCATCTGGGGGCTGATGTACAACAGCGGCGTCCACGCCACCATCGCCGGCGTCGCGATGGGCCTGATGCTGCGCTGCCACACCCGCGAGGGGGAGGAGCACTCCCCCGGCCAGCACATCGAGCACCTCGTGCGTCCGCTGTCGGCGGGCCTCGCCGTGCCGCTGTTCGCGCTGTTCAGCGCGGGTGTGTCCCTCTCGGGAGGGGAGCTGGCCGACGTGTTCACCAAGCCGGAGACCCTCGGGGTCGTCCTCGGGCTCGTCGTCGGCAAGACCCTCGGCATCTTCGGCGGCACCTGGCTGACCTCGCGTTTCACCCGGGCGTCGCTCAGCGACGACCTCCAGTGGGCCGACGTGTTCGCGGTGGCGACCCTGGCCGGCATCGGGTTCACCGTCTCGCTGCTCATCGGCGAGCTGGCCTTCGAGGGCGACGCCGCGATGACGGACGGGGTCAAGGCCGCCGTACTGACCGGCTCGGTCGTCGCGGCCGCCCTGGCGACGGTGCTGCTGAAGGTACGGAACGCCAAGTACCGCAGGATGACCGAGGCCGAGGAGCGCGACGAGGACCTCAGTGGCATCCCGGACATCTACGAGGAGGACGACCCCGCGTACCACCTGCGCATGGCGGCCATCCTCGAGAAGAAGGCCGCCGAGCACCGCAGGATCGCCGAGGAGATCGAGTCGGCGCGGCTTGCCGAAGTGCCGGGCGGGGCAGGCGGTGAGGGCGGCGGTCCGGCATGATCTGACGAGACGGTACAAAAGACGGGACCGTACGCAGTCGGGCGGAAGACGACGACGGCAACGGAACCGTACGCAGAGAGCCAGCAGAAGAGGGAGACCGCGATGAGCGCACCCGACGGCAGCCCGGTCGGCACCGAACGCAGCATCGGCCAGCTGTTCGCCTCGGCGACCACCGAATTGTCGGCGCTGGTGCACGACGAGATCGCGCTGGCCAAGGCGCAGCTCAGGCAGGACGTCAAGCGCGGGGCGACGAGCGGTGGTGCGTTCACGGCGGCGGGCCTGCTCCTGGTGTTCTCGCTGCCGATGCTGAGCTTCGCGCTCGCCTACGGCATCCACACCTGGAGCGACTGGAACCTCGCGGTCTGCTTCCTGCTGTCCTTCGCCGCGAACGTCCTCGTCGCGGGCCTCCTCGCGCTGATCGGCGTCGTCTTCGCCAAGAAGGCCAAGAAGGGACGCGGCCCGCAGAAGGTCGCCGCCTCGGTGAAGCAGTCGGCGGGCGTCCTCCAGAACGCCAAGCCGCACCCGCGGCCGGAGCTGCCCGCGGACCGGTCCCCCGAAGCCATCGAGGCTGTGGCACGCTCGTCCTCATGACGGACCCCGCCACCCCATCGGCGCAACCCGCCTCGGTCGTACGACTCGGCGTCCCCGGCGGGCGCGAAGTGATCCACCGGGACGTCGCCGCGAACGGCGCACGTTTCCATATCGCCGAGGTGGGCGACGGACCGCTGGTGCTGCTGCTGCACGGCTTCCCGCAGTTCTGGTGGACCTGGCGGCACCAACTGGTGGCGCTCGCCGACGCCGGTTTCCGCGCGGTCGCCATGGACCTGCGCGGCGTCGGCGGCAGCGACCGCACCCCGCGCGGCTACGACCCCGCCGGCCTCGCCCTCGACATCACCGGCGTGATCCGCTCGCTCGGCGAGCCGGATGCCGCGCTGGTCGGCCACGACCTGGGCGGATACCTGGCCTGGACGGCCGCCGCGATGCGGCCCAAGCTCGTACGGCGGCTCGCGGTCTCCTCGATGCCGCATCCCCGGCGCTGGCGCTCCGCCATGCTCGGCGACGTCCGCCAGACCCGGGCGGGCTCCTACATCTGGGGCTTCCAGCGCCCCTGGATCCCGGAGCGTCAACTGACCGCGGACGACGGCGCGCTGGTCGGCCGGCTGATCCACGACTGGTCGGGGCCGCGGCCGCTGGACGACAAGGTGGTGGAGGTCTACCGCCGTGCCATGTGCATCCCCTCCACGGCACACTGCTCCGTCGAGCCGTACCGCTGGATGGTGCGCTCCCTGGCCCGGCCCGACGGCATCCAGTTCTACCGGCGCATGAAGCGGCCGGTACGCGTACCCACCCTGCATCTGCACGGCTCGCTGGATCCCGTGATGCGGACACGGAGCGCGGCGGGGTCCGGGCAGTACGTCGAAGCGCCGTACCGCTGGCGGCTGTTCGACGGCCTCGGACACTTCCCGCACGAAGAGGACCCGGCCGCGTTCTCGACGGAGCTCATCAACTGGCTGCGGGATCCCGAACCCGACCGGTGACGGAACACGCCCCCGACCGGCGGCAATCCACGACCCCGATCGGTGACGGGACACGACCCCGATCGGTGACCGACCGAACGCGCCCGGTATCCGGACCGGAACGCTTGTCCTATGAACGGCCACTTGCCCGGCGCATAGGCCAATTGGGGGCGCTGAGAACGGTTATCGACCTTGGGGCGGGGGCACACGTCGGGGTATGGGCTGGACGCACGACTACAGTGACGTAGCACGCGACGGCCGCTCCACGAGCGGCGTAAGCACCCACCGACGAGGAGGCTCCCCGCAACTGGCGGGGGCGGACCCGCGGGTGGGCATTCCGCACATCCTGCGCCGCCGGGCCCGCTGGGTGTCCGTGCGCCTGCGGCATCCACGCGGCTGAGCACCGGGACGCCGCCCGCACCCTCCGGGACGTTCAGAGTGCGCAGCTGTCGCTGTCCACCTGCTGGTTCGCGCTGCGGCCCTCGACGATGTCCTCGCGGATCTCGTCCACGGTGAGCGCGTACCCGGTCTCGGCGTCGTCCAGGGACTTGGCGAAGACGACGCCGTAGACCTCGCCCCGGGGCGTCAGCAGCGGGCCGCCGGAGTTTCCCTGCCGGATGGTCGCGAAGAGCGAGTAGACGTCGCGGCTGACGTTGCCGCGGTGGTAGATGTCCGGGCCGCTGGCCTCGATGCGCCCGCGCACACGCGCGGCACGGACGTCGTACGCCCCGTTCTCCGGGAAGCCCGCGACGATCGCGCCGTCGTCCCGGACCGCGTCGTCGTCCGCGAACCGCAGCGCGGGTGCGTCCAGCTCCGGCACGTCCAGTACGGCGATGTCGCGCCGCCAGTCGAAGAGGACGACCGTCGCGTCGTACTTCCTGCCCTCGCCGCCTATCTGGACCGTGGGCTCGTCGACGCCGCCCACGACGTGGGCGTTGGTCATGACACGGCGCTGGCCGAAGACGAAGCCGGTGCCCTCGAGGACCTTGCCGCAGCCGGTCGCGGTGCCCATGACCTTGACGATGGACTGCTTGGCGCGGACGGCGACGGGGCTGTTCGCCAGCGCCGGGTCGGGCGGGTCGACATCGGTGATCGGCTCGTCGGAGAACGGGCTGAAGACCTGCGGGAAGCCGTTGCGCGCGAGGACGGAGGTGAAGTCGTCGAACCAGGAGTCGGCCTGCTCGGGCAGCGCCTCCTTCACGCCCAGCAGCACCTGGGACTGCCGCACCTCCTTGCCGACCGTCGGTATCGTCGTCTGGGCGAGCGCGGAGCCGATCAGCCAGGCGACCAGGAGCATCGCCACGACGTTCACCAGGACGCCGCCGGTGGCGTCCAGGGCACGGGCCGGGGACCAGGTGATGTGTCTGCGCAGCTTGTTGCCGAGGTGCGTGGTCAGGGCCTGGCCGACGGAGGCGCACACGATGACGACGACGACCGCGACGACGGCGGCGGTCGTACTCACCTCCGCGTTGTCCGTCAGTGCGTCCCAGACGATGGGCAGCAGGGTGACGGCGACGAGGCCGCCGCCGAGGAAGCCGATCACCGAGAGGATGCCGACGACGAAGCCCTGGCGGTAGCCGACGATGGCGAACCAGACGGCGGCGAGCAGCAGAAGGATGTCCAGCACGTTCACTGATTCAGGCCTCGCCTTGTCGTCTTCGGTACGCACCACCCTGTCATGCGCGCCAGTCCAGCGGGACCTGCTTCTCCCTGTCCCAGGGCCGCTCCCAGCCCGCGAAGTGCAGCAACCGGTCGATGACTCCGGCGGTGAAACCCCAGACGAGCGCCGATTCGACCAGGAATGCCGGGCCTCGGTGGCCCCTGGGGTGGACGGCGGTGACTCTGTTGGCGGGGTCCGTGAGATCCGCCACGGGGACCGTGAAGACCCGCGCGGTCTCGTTGGGATCGACGACGCCGACCGGGGAGGGCTCGCGCCACCAGCCCAGCACCGGTGTGACGACGAAGCCACTGACCGGGATGTAGAGCTTGGGCAGGACTCCGAAGAGCTGGACGCCTGCCGGGTCGAGACCGGTTTCCTCCTCGGCCTCGCGCAGGGCGGCCCGCAGCGGCCCGTCACCCTGCGGATCACCGTCCTCGGGGTCCAGGGCACCGCCCGGGAAGGACGGCTGGCCGGCGTGCGAGCGCAGGGAGCCGGCCCGCTCCATGAGCAGCAGCTCTGGACCACGGCCGGCCTCGCCCTGCCGCCGGCCGGCCTCGCCCCGGCTGTCCGCGACCCGGCCTTCCTCGACCCGGCTGCCCTCGCCTCCGCCGAAGAGGATCAGTACGGCGGACTGGCGCCCCGTGCCGTTCTCCGGCGGGAGGAAGCGGCTCAGCTCTCCGGGCCGGACCGTCTCGACGGCTCGTACCACCGGATCCAGCCAGCCGGGCAGGCCCTCCTTGCTGAGGATTCCGCCCCGCGTGTCGCTCGCCCGTGTCATCGCCACCCCCGTTCTGCCCGTTCCAACGCCCGACGTCCCCGAGATCGTTCCGTCACCCGGCCCCCAGCGGAGGTGCCGGGGTGCCGCCCGCGTCCAGGTACTCCTGCGGGGGCTTCAGACGCTGGCCGGGGAAACCGCCCTTCTCGTACTTCAGCAGCTTCTTCGCCTTCTCCGGGTCGGTCTCGCCCTCGCCGTACGCGGGGCAGAGCGGGGCGATGGGGCAGGCGCCGCAGGCGGGCTTGCGGGCGTGGCAGATCCGGCGGCCGTGCCAGATGACGTGGTGGGAGAGGTCCGTCCAGTCACTCTTGGGGAAGAGCGCCCCGACGGCGGCCTCGATCTTGTCCGGGTCGGTCTCCTCGGTCCACCGCCAGCGGCGTACCAGGCGCTGGAAGTGCGTGTCCACGGTGATGCCGGGGCGGCCGAACGCGTTGCCGAGCACGACGAAGGCGGTCTTGCGGCCGACGCCGGGCAGCTTGACGAGGTCTTCGAGGCGCCCGGGGACCTCGCCGCCGAAGTCCTCCACGAGGGCCTTGGACAGCCCTATGACCGACCTGGTCTTGGCCCGGAAGAAGCCGGTCGGGCGCAGGATCTCCTCGACCTCCTCGGGGTCGGCGGCGGCCAGGTCCTCGGGGGTGGGGTACGTGGCGAAGAGGGCGGGCGTCGTCTGGTTGACGCGCAGGTCGGTGGTCTGGGCGGACAGCACCGTGGCCACCACCAGCTGGAACGGGTTCTCGAAGTCCAGCTCCGGGTGGGCGTACGGGTACACCTCCGCGAGTTCGCGGTCGATGCGGCGGGCGCGGCGCACCAGCGCGGTGCGCGACTCGTCGCGCGGCGGCTTCGGGGCGACGGTCTTCGCCGGGGCGACGCCCTTGACGGCGACGGTGGCCTTCCCGGGGACGACGGCGGGCTTCTTGGCGGGCGCCTGCTTCTTGAGGGGCGGGGCCTTCTTCGCCGCGGTCTTGTTCGCGGACGCGGTCTTCTCGGTGGACCGCGCCTTCTTCGCGGGCGCCACGTCCTCGACGGGAGTCGAGGGCTTCACGGACGCGGCCTTCTTCGCCGGTGCGGTCTTCCTCGCGGGCGCCGCCTTCTTCGCGGGCGCCGCCTTCTTCGCGGGCGCCGGGCGCTTCCCGGACGCCGTCTTCCCGCCGGACGCCGGGGTCTTCTCAGCGCTCTCGCTCACGGCACCCTTCTCCGCAGTCACCCTCTTGGCAGGCGCCGCACCCTTTGTCGCTTTCGCCGTTTTCCTACCGCCATCGGGACCCTGTTCGCCCACGGCGGAATCGCGACGTACACTCACCGCGCAGCCCCCTCGGCCTGTGCTCTCACCGGCGATTTGGACACCCGGCCAGCCTACGACCCGGCACCGACATCCGCCCCGCACCCTGAAGATCGGCGTCCAATTGGACCCCTGCCGCGTACCCCAGGACACCGGTGCGGCATCCTTGTGACAGATCACACTGTTTGGACTGTCCGGCAAAATGGGCACCACGGACCCCTGGTACACCGGGGGAACAAGATCCTCTGAGCCGGTCGACAAGGAGAGAACTCGTGGACGACGTTCTGCGGCGCAACCCGCTCTTCGCGGCGCTCGACGACGAGCAATCCGCGGAGCTCCGCGCCTCCATGAGTGAGGTGACCCTCGCCCGCGGGGACTCGCTGTTCCACGAGGGCGACCCCGGAGACCGCCTCTACGTGGTCACGGAAGGCAAGGTCAAGCTCCACCGCACCTCCCCCGACGGCCGCGAGAACATGCTGGCCGTCGTCGGACCCAGCGAGCTGATCGGCGAGCTGTCGCTCTTCGACCCGGGCCCGCGCACGGCGACCGCCACCGCGCTGACCGAGGTCAAGCTGCTCGCCCTCGGCCACGGCGACCTCCAGCCCTGGCTGAACGTCCGCCCCGAGGTGGCCACCGCGCTGCTGCGCGCCGTCGCGCGCCGCCTGCGCAAGACCAACGACGCCATGTCCGACCTGGTCTTCTCGGACGTCCCCGGCCGCGTCGCCCGTGCCCTGCTGGACCTGTCCCGCCGCTTCGGCGTGCAGTCCGAGGAGGGCATCCACGTCGTGCACGACCTGACGCAGGAGGAGCTGGCCCAGCTCGTCGGCGCGTCCCGCGAGACGGTCAACAAGGCGCTGGCGGACTTCGCCCAGCGCGGCTGGCTCCGCCTGGAGGCCCGCGCGGTGATCCTGCTGGACGTCGAGCGGCTGGCCAAGCGCTCCCGCTGACCGGCCTCAGTCGGGCAACTGGATGAGCCCGTGCTCGTCCAGGTACTCGAGCTGCGCCCGCACCGAGAGTTCCGCCGCCGGCCACAGGGAGCGGTCGACGTCCGCGTACACGTGGGCGACGACCTCGCCCGGCGTCCGGTAGCCGTCCTCGACGGCCGTCTCGACCTGGGCGAGGCGATGGGCGCGGTGGGCCAGGTAGTACTCCACGGCGCCCTGGGCGTCCTCCAGGACGGGCCCGTGGCCCGGGAGCACCGTGTGCACCCCGTCGTCGGTCGTGAGCGACCTGAGCCGGCGCAGGGAGTCCAGGTAGTCGCCGAGGCGGCCGTCGGGGTGGGCCACGACCGTCGTACCGCGGCCCAGGATCGTGTCGCCCGTCAGGACCGCCCGGTCGGCGGGGAGATGGAAGCACAGGGAGTCGGCCGTGTGCCCGGGTGTGGGTACGACCCTCAGCTCCAGTCCTCCGACCCGGACGACGTCGCCGGCGGCCAGCCCCTCGTCGCCCAGCCGCAGGGCCGGGTCCAGTGCCCGTACGTGTGTGCGCGTCAGCTCGGCGAACCGGGCGGCGCCCTCCGCGTGGTCCGGGTGACCGTGCGTCAGGAGCGTCAGCGCGACGCGCTTGCCCGCCCGCTCGGCCGTGTCGACGACGTGCCGCAGGTGGGTGTCGTCCAGCGGACCCGGGTCCACGACGACGGCCAGGTCGGAGTCGGGCTCGGCGAGGATCCAGGTGTTGGTCCCGTCCAGGGTCATCGCGGACGCGTTGGGCGCGAGAACGTTCACCGCGCGCGCGGTGGCGGGGCCGGAGAGGGCGCCGCCGCGCGGCTGTCCGGGCAGTGCTGCTGCGTCCGTCATGCGGGGGCTCCCCCGGTCGGGTCGGAAGGCGTCGCCGGCGCCGTGCTCGGGACGTGCTGGGTGAACTCGTCGTGGCCCGGCCACGAGATCACGATCTCGCCGTCCGCCAGCCGCGCCTCGGCCAGCACGGGCGTCATGTCGCGGTCCGCGGCCGCCGCGAGCGCCTGGGCGGGCGTACCGCACTCCGCCAGCGCGCGGAGGGTCGCGATGGTCGGCGGCATCATCAGCAGCTCGCCCCTGTCGTAGCCGGCCGCCGCCTCGGACGGCCTGATCCACACCGTGCGGTCGGCCTCCGTGGAGGCGTTGCGGGTGCGCTGGCCCTCGGGGAGGGCGGCCACGAAGAACCACGTGTCGTAGCGCCGGGCCTCGAACTCGGGGGTGACCCAGCGCGCGAAGGCGCCCAGCAGGTCGGAGCGCAGGACGAGTCCCCGGCGGTTCAGGAACTCCGCGAAGGACAGCTCACGGGCGACCAGGGCGGCCCGGTCGGCCTCCCAGTCCGGGCCCGTCGTGTCGCCGGCCACGGAGTCGCCGGTCGGGCCGGCGAGCAGGACGCCCGCCTCCTCGTACGTCTCCCGCACGGCCGCGCAGACGATCGCCTGGGCGTCCGCCTCGCCGACGCCGAGCCGGTCCGCCCACCACGCGCGCGTGGGGCCCGCCCAGCCGATGTCACGGTCGTCGTCGCGCGGGTCGACCGCGCCACCCGGATAGGCGTAGGCGCCGCCGGCGAACGCCATGGAGGCGCGGCGGCGCAGCATGTGGACGGCCGTCCCGGCGCCCGTGTCCTTCAGGAGCATGACGGTGGCCGCGCGCCTGGGGGCGACCGGCGTGAGGGCGCCGGCCGCCAGCGCGCGGATGCGGTCGGGCCACTCCGGGGGGTACCACTGACCATTCGCCTGCCCATTCGCCATGGCCGGAGGCTATCCGGTGACGGGTGGATGTTCGAGTGGTTCCCGGGCGAACGGTGACGGGCGGACGTTCGAGTGGTACCCGGGCCCGGAACGGGGCCCGCGGGCCCGCGGGCCTGCAGGCCGGGGGGTCAGCCGGGCCCGGAACAGGGCGTGCGGCCGGGGGTCAGCCGGGGAGGGCGGCCAGCCACTCGGTGAGCAGCCGGTTCGTCTCCTCGGGGCGCTCCTGCTGGAGCCAGTGGCCGCAGCCGTCGAGGAGGTGCGAGGCGGTCAGGCCGGGCAGGGTGTCCGGAAAGGCGTCGATCGCGTCGGTCAGCCAGGTGGTGGAGGCGTCCAGGGCGCCGCCGAGGAAGAGGGACGGCTGGGTGACCGGGGCGCCCCGGTGGCCCGCCAGGTCGGCCCAGTCCCGGTCCATGTTGCGGTAGCGGTTGAGGGCGCCGGTCAGGCCGGTGCGCTCGAACTCACCGGCGTAGACGTCCAGCTCCTCCTCGGTCAGCCAGGAGGGCAGCCGGCCGCCCGCCGGGAAGCGGTCGCGCATCCTGCCGCCGGGGGCGACGAAGTGCGGGTCGGGGGCCTCCGGGCC
Organism: Streptomyces sp. AC627_RSS907; assembly: GCF_019049165.1. NCBI lineage: Bacteria > Bacillati > Actinomycetota > Actinomycetes > Kitasatosporales > Streptomycetaceae > Streptomyces > Streptomyces sp. AC627_RSS907. The sequence goes on along the minus strand of NZ_JAGMUE010000071.1, from coordinate 62,683 downwards.
GGGCATGGTGTCGCCGGACAGGGCGGCGTAGAGGCCGGCGAGCCAGCCGCGCACGTCGGGCTCGATCTCCGCCTCGGCCCGGCCGGGCTCCTGGAAGTAGGAGACGTAGAACTCCTGCCCGGCGAAGGGTCCGGCGGGGTCGCTCATGCCCGCGAAGACGTCGCTGGGCTTCGGGCCGCCCGGCGGGGTGTACGGCACGCTGAGCAGGCCGACCGCGCGGAACACGTCGGGCCGCAGCAGCGCGGAGTGCGCGGCGATGGTCGCGCCCCAGTCGTGGCCGACGATCACGGCGGACCGCTCGCCGAGCGCCTCCACCACGGCGACGTTGTCCGCCACCAGCTCGGTCATCCGGTACGCCTCCACCGCGTCGGGCCGGGAGGAGCGCCCGTAGCCGCGCACGTCGATGGCGACGGCACGGAAACCGGCGGCGGCCAGTGCGGGCATCTGACGGCGCCAGGAGTACCAGGACTCGGGGAAACCGTGGACGAGCAGGACCAGCGGCCCGCTGCCCTGCTCCACCAGGTGGATCCGGCCGGCCGGGGAGGGCACCACACGGTGGACGGGCTCCTGGGCGGGGCGGTGGTCGGTCGCGGGCGTCTGTGGCATGGCTCCTCCTGGCACGTGCGGTCGGTCCGGTGCGGGAGCCGGCGCGCGGGACCGGCGCCGACCGCCGGCTCCCGCCGCGGGCGGGGCACCGGAGGCCATCCTGCGGAGGCGGAGCGACGGGGGGCGAGGTTTGTTGCCGACCTGGCAACGGCCCCCACTCGCATGCCGCCCGGCCACGCGGTCCGGCCCGAGCGCACCGGCCACCGTCGGCACCGAGACCGTCACCGACCCGGCGCCCTCCCCGGGAACGCGTCCACCGCACCCGGCACCACCCACCGGAACGCGCCCGGCATCCGGCACCACACGACAAATCGCGCCACCGCACCGGCACCACACCCCGGCGCCATCCGGCGCGACCCTGCGCGCCCCAGCGCGATCCGGCGCGACCCAGCGCGACCCGTACGGCGTCGCTCCACCCCCGGTCGGGGCCCGACGAGGCTCTACGCCTGGTCGAGCTCCACCTGGACCTCGACCTCCACCGGCGCGTCCAGCGGCAGCACCGCCACGCCGACCGCGCTGCGGGCGTGCACGCCCTTGTCGCCCAGGACCTCGCCGAGGAGCTCGCTGGCGCCGTTGATCACGGCCGGCTGGCCGGTGAAGTCGGCCGCGGAGGCGACGAAGCCGACGACCTTCACCACGCGCGCGATGCGGTCGAGGTCACCGGCGACGGACTTCACGGCCGCCAGGGCGTTCAGCGCGCAGATGCGTGCCAGTTCCCTGGCCTCGTCCGGCGTGACCTCGCCGCCCACCTTGCCGGTGACCGGAAGCTTGCCCTCCACCATCGGCAGCTGTCCGGAGGTGTAGACGTAGGGACCGGACCGCACGGCCGGCTGGTACGCGGCCAGCGGCGGGACGACCTCGGGCAGCGTCAGTCCGAGGTCGGCCAGTTTCGCCTCGACGGCGCTCACGCCAGCTTCTCCCGCTTCAGGTAGGCCACGAGCTGCTCGGGGTTGTTCGGCCCGGGCACGACCTGGACGAGCTCCCAGCCGTCCTCGCCCCAGGTGTCCAGGATCTGCTTCGTGGCGTGGACGAGCAGCGGCACGGTTGCGTATTCCCACTTGGTCATGCGGCCGACTCTAGCCGCACCCCGGACCCGTCGGACGGCCGACCACGTCCACGTTGTCCACAGCCACCGGAGTACTCGGCGCGCGGACTGGTTACGCTCGAATACGTGAGCAGGCTCCAGGTCGTCAGTGGCAAGGGCGGAACCGGCAAGACCACGGTGGCCGCGGCCCTCGCGCTGGCCCTGGCCACCGAGGGGAAGCGCGCGCTTCTCGTCGAGGTCGAGGGCCGCCAGGGCATCGCGCAGCTCTTCGAAACGGAGGCGCTGCCTTATGAGGAGCGGAAGATCGCCGTCGCTCCCGGTGGCGGGGAGGTGTACGCCCTCGCCATCGACGCCGAACTGGCCCTTCTGGACTACCTCCAGATGTTCTACAAGCTGGGCAGCGCCGGACGGGCCCTGAAGAAGCTCGGCGCGATCGACTTCGCGACCACCATCGCCCCGGGCGTCAGGGACGTCCTGCTGACCGGCAAGGCGTGCGAGGCGGTGCGGCGCAAGGACCGGAGCGGGCGGTTCGCGTACGACTACGTCGTCATGGACGCGCCGCCGACCGGCCGCATCACGCGCTTCCTCAACGTCAACGACGAGGTGGCCGGGCTCGCGAAGGTCGGCCCCATACACAATCAGGCGCAGGCCGTGATGCGGGTGCTGAAGTCGCGGGAGACCGCCGTGCACATGGTGACCCTGCTGGAGGAGATGCCGGTCCAGGAGACCGCGGACGGCATCGCCGAGCTGCGGGCGGCTGGCCTGCCGGTGGGGCGGGTCGTCGTCAACATGGTCCGGCCCGAGGTGTTGGACGCGGCCGATCTGGAACTCGTACGCGGCACACCGCGTTCGGCGCTCGCGCGGTCCCTGTCCGGCGCCGGACTCGGCGGGGCGCGGCGGGGCGGGCACGCCGAGCGACTGGTGGACCCCCTGCTGGCACAGGCCGGGGAGTACGCCGAGCGGTACGAGCTGGAGCGGGAGCAGCGGGGCGTGCTCCGCGAGCTCGGCCTGCCGCTGCACGAGCTCCCGTTGCTCGCCGAGGGCATGGACCTGGCGGGCCTGTACGAACTGGCCACCGAGCTGCGGAAGCAGGGGATCGCATGAGTCCGGACCCGGCCCGGCCGCAGGAGGGCGCGCGGCACCTGGCGACCCCGCGCGTGCTCGACGTCGACCCGCTGCTGGAGGACCCGAGGACCCGCATCGTGGTGTGCTGCGGCTCCGGCGGGGTCGGCAAGACGACCACGGCGGCGGCCCTGGGCCTGCGCGCGGCGGAGCGGGGCCGCAAGGTGGTGGTCCTCACCATCGACCCGGCCCGGCGGCTCGCCCAGTCCATGGGGATCGACTCGCTCGACAACACCCCGCGCCGGGTGAAGGGGGTCGACGACTCGGCGGGCGGTGAGCTGCACGCCATGATGCTCGACATGAAGCGCACCTTCGACGAGATCGTCGAGGCGCACGCGGATCCCGAGCGGGCGGCGGCGATCCTGGGCAATCCCTTCTACCAGTCGCTCTCGGCGGGCTTCGCGGGCACGCAGGAGTACATGGCGATGGAGAAGCTGGGGCAGTTGCGGGCGAGGGACGAGTGGGACCTCATCGTCGTCGACACTCCGCCGTCCCGGTCGGCGCTGGACTTCCTGGACGCCCCCAAGCGGCTCGGCTCCTTCCTCGACGGCAAGCTGATCCGCGTCCTGCTGGCTCCGGCGAAGGTCGGCGGCCGGGCCGGCATGAAGTTCCTGAACGTCGGCATGTCGATGATGACCGGCGTCCTGGGGAAGGTGCTGGGCGGGCCGTTCCTGAAGGACGTGCAGACCTTCGTGGCCGCGATGGACTCGATGTTCGGCGGGTTCCGCACGCGCGCGGACGCGACGTACAGGCTGCTCCAGGCACCCGGGACGGCGTTCCTGGTGGTCGCGGCCCCGGAGCGGGACGCGCTGCGCGAGGCGGCGTACTTCGTGGAGCGGCTGGCCGCCGAGAACATGCCGCTCGCCGGTCTGGTGCTCAACCGGGTCCACGGCAGCGGTGCCGATGGTCTGTCGGCCGAGCGGGCGCTGGCCGCCGCGGAAAATCTTGAGGACCTCCGCATTGTGGATCAGGACGGCGGGAAAGCTGGAGTTCGTAACCCCCGTGAGACGTACGGCAGTTCAGAATCCCCCGAGCTCGCATCCCCTGCCGCCGCCGAATCCTCTCCCCGGACCGAGGCCGAGTCGGGGCCGGGCGCCGGCCCCTCTCCCGAGGCTCCTCGCACACCGGAGCGATCCGTCGACCAGCTCGCGGCCGGCCTGTTGAGACTGCACGCGGACCGGATGCACCTGCTCGCCCGCGAGCAGCGCACGCGTGATCGCTTCACCGCGCGTCACCCCGAGGTGGCGGTCACCGAAGTGGCCGCGCTGCCCGGCGACGTGCATGACCTCGCGGGGCTGCGGGACATCGGGGTACGGCTCGCGACGGGTCGGCCCGAACTGCCCGAGACGGGCGCCTGAACCGACCGAGGCGTCCGAACCGGGGCACCGGAGGCGTCTGCGACCGAGGCGCAGTCGGCCGCCCGTCCGCACCGGGCGCGGGAGGAGTTCCCGACCGCCCGTCCACACCGGGCGCGGGAGGAGTTCCCGACCGCCTGCCCGAACCGGGGCGCCGGAGGCGTCGCCGGCCGTGTCAGCCCACGGCCGCGTAGTTCTCGTAGACCTCGTCGTCGTCGAGGGGCACGATGCCGGCCCCTCGCTCGTACTCCGTGCGCGCCGTCTCCAGCAGGCGGCGCCAGGAGGTCACGGTCGGCCGCCGGCGCAGCAGTGCGCGGCGTTCCCGCTCCGTCATGCCTCCCCACACGCCGAACTCCACACGGTTGTCGAGCGCGTCGGCCAGGCACTCGGTCCGCACCGGACATCCGGTGCACACCGCCTTGGCCCTGTTCTGCGCTGCTCCCTGAACGAACAGTTCGTCCGGATCGGTAGTGCGGCAGGCGGCCTGCGCACTCCAGTCGATTACCCAGCCCATACCGGCGCCGTCCTCTCCCGAATCGAGGCTCCCCCACGGCGGCAGCGGCATATTCACCGCCGCCAGTTGAGGACGTTACGGAAGGTGGGCACAGCGCAACACCCCCGTCGGGCCCAATCTTGAATGGCCCGAACGGACTATGGGTAAGCGGCAGATCACCCGGGGGAGTGACCTGGCGACATACGCGACGAATCCGGCATTGGGGCCATCTCCCTTGCGCCACAACGGACACCGAACGACACACAAGGCGGATTCGGGCACGTATCCCACGCGCCGCGGTGCGCGCTCGCACGCGCCGACGCGCCCCCACCAAAGCGGGTCCGGGGTCTCGCGGAAAAAAAATCGAGCAGATCCGGAACGATTCGGGGTCACCGGACGTATTGATACGTGGCCGCACCGCTGTGACAGTTGAGAGCAGCTTAGGCCAATGCCTGTACGCGTGTCCGGCGAATGAGAACGTAGGCTGCCTTCATGCCAAAGAAGCGCTCGGGCGGTGGTCTGTCGCCAACGCAGCAGGCCGCCAAGTTCCTCGGTGTCAGTGTGCTCGCGGGAGCAGTGCTGGCCGGCATCGCGTTGCCCGCCGTGGGCGCGCTGGGGCTGGCGGCCAAGGGTTCGGTGGAGGGTTTCGACGCTCTCCCGGCCAACCTGAAGACTCCCCCGCTGAGCCAGCGCACCACCATCCTCGACTCCGAGGGCGGCACCATCGCGACGGTCTACTCGCGCAACCGCACGGTGGTCCCCCTCAAGGACATGTCGCCGTACATGCAGAAGGCGATCGTCGCGATCGAGGACTCGCGCTTCTACGAGCACGGCGCGGTCGACCTCAAGGGCGTCCTGCGCGCGCTCAACAAGAACGCGCGCAGCGGTGAGGTCTCCGAGGGCGCGTCCACCCTCACGCAGCAGTACGTCAAGAACGTCTTCGTGGAGGAGGCGGGCGACGACCCGACGAAGGTCGCCCAGGCCACCCAGCAGACCATCGGCCGCAAGATCCGCGAGCTGAAACTCGCGATCCAGGTCGAGGAGGAGCTGGGCAAGAAGAGGATCCTCGAGAACTACCTGAACATCACCTTCTTCGGCCAGCAGGCCTACGGCGTCGAGGCGGCCGCCCAGCGCTACTTCACCAAGTCCGCCAAGGACCTGAACCTCCAGGAGTCCGCCCTCCTGGCCGGCATCGTCCAGTCGCCCAGCCGGTACGACCCGGTCAACGACGCGGCGGAGGCCACCAAGCGGCGCAATGTCGTGCTCCAGCGCATGGCCCAGGTCGGTGACATCTCCCGGGCCGAGGCCGACAAGGCCCAGGCGGCACCGCTCGGTCTGAAGGTCAGCCGGCCCAAGAACGGCTGCATCACGGCCGTGAAGGGCGCGGGCTTCTTCTGCGACTACGTGCGCGCGGTGTTCCTGACCGACCCGGTCTTCGGCAAGACCAAGGAGGACCGCGCCAAGGTCTGGAACCAGGGCGGTCTGACGATCCGCACGACCCTCGACCCGCAGGCCCAGAAGTCGGTACAGAAGTCCATCAAGGACCACGTCTACACGAGCGACGAGGTGGCGACCGCGGCCACGATCGTCGAGCCCGGCACCGGCAAGATCGTCGCGATGGGCCAGTCCCGCCCGTACGGCATCGACACCAAGCAGGGCGAGACGACGATCAACCTGTCCGTCAACAACGACATGGGCGGCGGCGCGGGCTACCAGCCCGGCTCGACCTTCAAGCCGATCGTGGCCGCGGCGGCCCTCGAGGGCGGCATGCCGGCGACGAAGACGTACTCCTCGCCGTACGAGATGGACTACCCGACCCCGGTCGCGGCCTGCGACGGCAAGACGTGGAACGAGAAGGGCGCCAGGCTCGCCAACGAGAACGAGACCGAGGTCGGCCCGTACGACATGAAGGAAGCGACCGCGAAGTCGGTCAACACCTACTACGTGCAGATGATCAGTGACATCGGCATCTGCCCGGTCACGCGGATGGCGGACAAGATGGGCGTGGAGCGCGCCAACGGCAACAAGCTGGAGCAGACGCCGTCCATCGCCCTCGGCGTCACCGAGGTGTCCCCGCTGACCATGGCGAGCGCGTACGCGACCTTCGCCTCGCGCGGCACGTACTGCACGCCGGTCGCGATCGAGTCGATCAGCCAGCGGGTCGGCAGCAAGAGCAAGTCGCTCGCGGTCCCGAAGACCAGCTGCTCGCGGGCCATGTCCGAGAAGACCGCCGACACCGTCAACACCCTGCTCAAGGGCGTCGTCGAGGACGGTACGGGTCAGGAGGCCGGCCTCGACAGCCGCCCGAGCGCCGGCAAGACCGGTACGACGGACGAGCGGTACGCGGCCTGGTTCGTGGGCTACACCCCGGACCTCGCCGGCGCCGTGTGGGTCGGTGACCCCAAGCACGAGCGGCAGATGGTCGACATCACCATCGGCGGCGTCCCGCACGACAAGGTCTTCGGTGGCGCGGTCCCCGGTCCGATCTGGGGCGACATGATGTCGGGCGCGCTGGAGGGCACACCGGCCACCGACTTCAACCTCGTCCACATCCCGGACAGCAAGGCGAAGGACAAGGACAAGGGCCGGGGCGACGACAACCGGGACGGCGACAACCGGGACGACGGCCGAAACGGCGACAACGGCGGAAACGGCGGAAACGGCGGAAACGGTGGGGACAACGGCGACGGCGGCCTCATCGGCGGCCTGATCGACGGCGGCACCGACAACGGGGGCGCCGACGGCGGCTTCCCGGGCACCATCTTCCAGGGCCAGGGCAACGGCGGAAACGGAAACGGCGGGCGGCGCGACTGACCTCCGGTCCGCCACCGAGCCGGTGACGAAGGCCGACGGGCCCCTCCGACACGGAGGGGCCCGTCGGCCTCTTGTCTCCCTCTGCCTTCGCTCGTCCGGGCGGCGCGTGCTGCCCGGACGAGCGGCGCGCGTCAGCCCGCCAGCAGCTTCTTGACTGCGGCGGCGACCCGGCCGCCCTCGGCCTGTCCGGCCACCTTCGGGTTCACGATCTTCATGACGGCACCCATGGCCCGCGGCCCCTCGGCACCGGCCGCCCGCGCCTCCTCGACGGCCTGGGCGACGATCGCGTTCAGCTCGTCGTCGGACAGCTGCTTGGGCAGGTAGGCGGCGAGCACCTCGCCCTCCGCCTTCTCCCGCTCGGACTGCTCGGGACGTCCTCCCTGGGCGAAGGCGTCGGCGGCCTCACGGCGCTTCTTCGCCTCGCGGGTGATCACCTTCTGCACCTCGTCGTCGGAGAGCTCCCGCTTCTCCTTCCCCGCGACCTCCTCCTTGGTGATCGCGGCGAGCGTCAGCCGGAGCGTCGAGGAGCGGAGCTCGTCGCGCTCCTTGATCGCGGCGTTGAGGTCGTCCTGCAGCTTCGACTTGAGCGTGGTCATGGGCCTGATTGTCGCAGGTGCGGGAGGAAGGGCGCCCGCTGATTTCGCTCTGCCACGGGCGGGCACCCGGTCCGGCGGCTCGCGGTCGGCGTCCGCCGGGGCTTCTGACACGATGGACGCATGCGCGCGCGATACAGAGTGCCCCTGGGAATCACGGCGGTTGGCGCCGCCGGTCTGGTCTACGCGGCGGGTTTCGAGGCCCGCTCGTTCCGCCTCCGACGGGTGACGATCCCCGTCCTGCCCTCCGGCATGCGCCCCCTGCGCGTCCTCCAGGTCTCCGACATCCACATGGTCGGCGGCCAGCGCAAGAAGCAGCGCTGGCTGCGCTCGCTGGCCGGGCTGCGCCCCGACTTCGTGATCAACACCGGGGACAACCTGTCCGACCCGGACGGCGTCCCGGAGGTCCTGGACGCGCTGGGGCCCCTGATGGAGTTCCCGGGCGCCTACGTCTTCGGCTCCAACGACTACTACGGCCCCAAGCCCCGCAACCCCGCCCGGTACCTGCTCGAGAAGGTCCAGGGCCGTCACGGCCTGAACGGCAACCCGCCCGTCGTGGGGGCCGTCCACAACCCGTGGGAGGACCTGCGTGACGGCTTCGACGCCGCGGGCTGGCAGAACCTCACGAACACGCGCGGCACGCTCAAGGTCGAGGGCGTGTCGGTCGAACTGACGGGACTGGACGACCCGCACATCAAGCGGGACCGGTACGCGGAGGTGGCGGGCGGCCCGTCGGGCACGGCGGACTTCTCGATGGGCGTGGTCCACGCGCCCTACCTGCGCGTCCTCGACTCCTACACGGCGGACGGCTACCCCTTGGTCCTGGCCGGCCACACGCACGGCGGCCAGGTCTGCATCCCCTTCTACGGCGCCCTGGTCACCAACTGCGACCTGGACACGGACCGCGTGAAGGGCCTGTCCACGCACACGGCCGAGGGCCGTACGGCCTACCTCCACGTGTCGGCGGGCTGCGGTACGAGCAGGTACACGCCGGTACGTTTCGCCTGCCCGCCGGAGGCGACGCTGCTGACGCTGGTGGGCCGGGAGCGGTAGCGGGGCCGGCCCACGGTACGGGTGGTGGGCCGGGCCCGGGTGGGCCGGGCCCGGGTGAGCCGGGCCCGGGTGAGCCGGGCCCGGGTGAGCCGGGCCCGGGTGAGCCGGGCCCGGGTGAGCCGGGCCCGGGTGAGCCGGGCCCGGGTGGGCCGGGCCCGGGGGAGCCGGGCCCCCGTAGGCCACGTCCCGTAGGCCACGTCCCGTAGGCCACGCCCCGGTGGGCCGTGTCCCCCACACGGCCCATCCACATAGCCCGATATGCCCGGTCTGTCTAGCGTGGGTCCATGACAGCACCGATACCCAGGGACATCCCGGACCTCCCCGCGGTCCCGAACCCACCGCGACTGCTGCCCTCCTCCGCCCCGGCGACGGCCGTCGTACCCCCCGTACGCCGCCCCCTGGCCGCCGTCTTCCGCCTCCTCACGGCACTGCTGGCACTGACGGGCGTAGCCATCGAGCTGCTCCTGGGCGGTCCGGTCGCGAAAACCCTCAGCCACTTCACGATCCAGAGCGGCATCCTGCTGGCGCTGGTCCTGCTCGCCTCGGCCCGCCGCGCCTGGTCCGCCGACCGCCCCCTGCCGGGCGCCCTGACGGGCGCGGCGCTGCTCTACGTCGCCGTCGCCGGCCTCGTCCACCACCTGCTCCTGGCCAACCCGGCGAGTCCGTTCGCCGTCCCGGACGGCGACGGCACGGGCTGGCACACGGCGGCGACCCACATCCTGCACACGGCGGTCCCTCTCGCCGCGGCCCTGGACTGGCTCCTCCTGACCACCCCCGGCCGCCTGCACCTGCGCCAGGCCGCGGCGTGGCTCCTGTACCCCCTGGCCTACCTGACCTTCTCCCTGGCCCGCGGCGAGCTCCTCATCCCCGGCGCCCAGGACCGCTACCTCTACCCCTTCCTCGACGTCGACGAGCACGGCTACAGGGGCGCCCTCGGCAACGCCCTCCTCGTCGGCCTCGCCGTCTACGCCCTCGGCGTCCTCCTCGTGGCCCTGGACCACATCCGCCCGGACCCGCTCCGCCGCCGCTGGTAAACCGGATTTCGTCTCCGGCCACCGGTGGGCTAAAGTAAACGACGTCGCCGCGACGAGCAGCGACAATCGGGGTGTGGCGCAGCTTGGTAGCGCGCTTCGTTCGGGACGAAGAGGTCGTGGGTTCAAATCCCGCCACCCCGACAGAGAAACACCAGGTCAGGCCCGGTGCTGAGAGATCAGCACCGGGCCTGATTTGCTGTGCGGCCCCGTTTTGGGAGCCATTTGGGAGCCAACTGGGTGTGATCTTCGGGATGCGGCTCCCGGCGGCTCCCAGCGAGGGGCGTTCCGCCTTCGAGCGCGCTGTGCGCCGGGTGCACCCCGGGAGAGCCCTTCCCCACGGCTTGTGCCGGGGAGCCCACGGACGGTACGACGATCGCCATGCACCCATGGTCTCCATTAAATGACCGGCAGCTCGCGCTCCTCACCCGCATCGGTGGGGACGGAACCGACCCCGTCACGTCGGACAACCCCGAGCTCGCGACCACGGCCCGCGCGCTCAAGGACCGGGGCCTGATCACAATGCCCAAGAAGAAGGGGAAGTGGCAGGCGGAGATCACTGACGCGGGACGCTTCTACCTGGAACACGGGCATCATCCCGACCGCCCCGAGCCAGCTCCACGCAGACCTCGTTCGACGGCATATGGAGCCAAGGCGCCGGCTGCCCCTCGCCCTCGGCGGGACGCCGCTCCCCCACCCGAGACCAAGCCGGCCCCGCAGCGTGCCGTGAAACCCCCACGCCCGTCACCAGCGGAAGTCGGAGCGGCACTGATCGCACAAGTGCAGGAAGCCGGACGATTCCTGCGGATCCCGGACCCCAGCGACGAGGAACGGGCTCGGTATCGCAGAGCCTTCGACGCGGCACGGCAGCGCGCCCCGGAGGGATACCACCTGAAGTACAGCGGGCGAGCGAAGGGGGACTTCTTCCTCGGCCTCCTCCGGGTGACCGGTGAGGACGACACCGAGTGGAACCGGATCCGCCTGGCACACAGCCGTGTGATCACCGACGTCGAGGACGTGCTCGCCGCAGTCACCGCGGACCACAGCGCCTTCGAGATCTCCGAGGAGGTCCTGCCGAGAGTCCTCACGCTGCTCCGGCTCCTCGCCGAACAGGCTCTCGCACGGTACGGCGAGATCGCGGTATCCAAGAAGCGCAAGCAGCCCAGGCCGCTGCTCACCGTCCACGGCAGAACGTACGAGATCAGCTTCCGCGAGCGGCAGAAGCAGGTCCGGTACGTGCCCAAGCAGCCCGGCCGACGTACGTACGACTGGCAGCGGGTCACCCCGGCGCACAAGTTCGAGCCGTCCGGCGAGCTGGAGCTGGTGGTTGGCCAGCACTCGGGCTACGGCTACGGCCACAGCTACGGCTGGAAGAAGGAGTGGGCCGACACCGCCAAGAAGCCCTTGGAGGAGCAGATCGGCTCAGTCTTCCGGGTGTTGAAGGCGCGCGCGGAGGAGCAGGAACGGGCTCGGCTGGAACATGAGGCGGAGCAGCAGCGTCTGCGAGAGGAACGAGAGCGGCAGGAGGCAGAGCGTCGGCGGCTGGAAGCGGAGCGGGAGGAACGCGAACGGCGGGAGTGGGAGGCCGCCGTCAGTGTCGCTTCGATCAAGGCCGTTCACGCGGCACGGGCCGAGCACTTCGGCACGGCCCTTGAGCGGTGGCGTGCCGCAGGGGAGATCAGGGCTTTCTGCGCCGCTCTGGATGAAGCCGCCGTCGCGTCGCAGGATGCCCTCGAAGCCGAGAGACTGCGAGAGTGGTCGGCTTGGGGAAAGGCGGAGGCCGACCGGCTCGACCCCACCATGAACGGCAGGGGCCTGGCCTCGCTCAATTTCCATGCGGAGCCGACAGGAGATCAGCTGCGACCGTTTCTCGACGGCTGGCACCCGCACCGGCCCGAGAAGGAGAAGCCGCCGACGCAGCCCGCGCCGCCCAAGCCGGAGCCAGACCCGTGGCGAGGTGTCATCGACGCACATCAGGATCAAGGCTGGAGATATGGACGCCAAGGTCGCGCTCAATGGTGGAGGCGATGACGCCGTGGCCTCGGTCGCGTAGGGCCTTGACCGCCTTCTCGACCAGCTCCCCGAGCCGGATGACCTCGGCGCGCAGGGCAACAAACTCGTCGTAGCGGCCTGCCTTGTCTTCGCCGCACCACGCCCGGACGGTCCGTAGGACGGCTCCATCCGCCTCCAACTTGCGATCGTCCCGGCGGCCGTAGGAGTACCAGGAGGACTGGGTACGCGCCTGCTCGATGTCCTGCTGCTTGCGATCCGCCTCAGGGAGGATCTCTTCAGCGAGGCGGCCGGCCACCTGACGGGCGACGCGTTCGGTAACCGGCCATCCGGCCAAGCACGAGCCGTCGCTCTTCTCGTAGACCATCGGGTCGGCACGTAGTTCAGCGGTGTCCATGCCGATGACCGGTGCCGCGTCGTCAAGGCGGCCCAGCTCCAGGACTCCTGCGTCCGCAACGCCCCTGCGCAGACGCAGCCTGTTCTTCGGCCGGACGAACCCGAGGATCATGCGCGCGGCCTCGAACTCTGTGCTTCCCCGCACCTGGCGTGACGCCTCGGCCAGTGCCAACTCTCCCGCGTCGTCCGCGCAGAACACGTCGACGTCCGCCCACAGTGTTACGAGAGAGTTCGGATTGACCCAGTCCTGCAGGCCCGCGTCGTCGCCGTCGAGGAACCGCACATGGATCCAACCGGACCTGCCGGAACCGCCCACTCGAACGATCTCCACCCGGCGAACCGCGCCGCCCAGCTCCTTCGGCCTGGCACGGTATGCCCAGTGCTCACCCATCTCTATGTGTCCATTGAGTCAGGTCAGTTGGCGCCATGACGCGGCATTCGCCGCAATCAACTCGAAGAAATGACTGCGCCAGACTGAACCTGTCCCGCAAGGCGTTGGAAGACGACTGTGCCCGTGGCTGGTCACTCTGGTTGCGCGGCTTACACCCCGAGCCTGTAGGACGCGAGAGAAAAAGACTCGTACGGCTAGGCCGTGTTTTAGGTAGCGCGGGCGGCCAGCCACTTGATGAGGTCGCCTGCGATCTGATTGATGCTGGTCTGGGTGGCGAAGTGGTGCTCACGCCGACTGGTGTCACTCCGGACGATCTCGTAGCTGCCCTCGTCCAGCACCGCGACGGAGGCGAACCAAGCGGGATCGTCCTCGTCGGGTTGGATGACGACGAAGGTGTTGTCCGTGCCGTTCAAGTCGCTGATCAGCATGAACAAGGCGTCCTCGGACGGGTCGTCGACGTGGTCGCCGTTCTCGCTGTCCGCGCAGTAGTAGTCGGCGGCCACGAACCCTCTCCATGTGCTGGTCGAATCGGTGGCGAGCATGGCACGGCCCGCGCGGCCGGCGGGTGGATCACAGCCACTGGTGGATAGCCGCGACGTGGACGGCCGCCTCGAACCGAACCGCGAGCTTGTCATAACGGGTGGGTGCGCCACGAGGCGCCATGGGATCGAGTGAGGTGAGAGACCTTCACCGCCGGGTTGTCGTAGCAATCCGGTTGAAGCTGGGGGCAGTTCGGTCCGGGGGGATGCCGAGCCGAGCGGTAAGCAGCTCCGACAACGCCGGGACGGGTTGGTACTGCCAGACGGTCCGGGTCCGGCTAGCCTCGAACTTTCGTGAGTGTCCGTGAGCTTGCTGAGGGACTCTTTCGGCTCGTTCGGGGCCGGAGATTTCTGCGGGTGGGCAGGCCGGTGGCCCGGCTGTCGCGTCGGGCGGGCGCCGGGTTCCACGGCTCCGGTCGGGTGGTGCTGCTCGCAGGGACGGGAAGTTGCTGGTCAGCCGGGGTTCGGCAGGGCCGCGAGCCGATGCATGGCGTCGGTGACCACTTCAGTCCAGGGCCAGTGCCTGGCGAGGCGGAGGATGCGGCGGCGGCCGGTGGTGACCAGCTGGGCAGCGGCGGAGAACAGCCGCAGTCGCAGGCGGCGGGGTTCCCACAGACGTGCGGCTCCGGTCAGCGCCAGCATCGGCATCCAGGCGAGCAGGTCGAGGGCGGTCTGGACGATCTCCAGCCAGATCTGGTTCTGTGCGGCGTCGTGCAGGGGCAGGTTGCGCAGGCCGGTGGCGCGGGCGGCGCGGATGCGGTCCTCGGCCCTGGCCCGCTGGCGGTGGCGCAGTTCGAGCGCGGCGATCGGGACGTTCTTGGTGTTCGTGGCGAAGCAGGTCAGGCGCATGCCGTCGGTGTCGGTGAAGCGCAACTGGGCGCCGGGGTGCGGGCGTTCCTTCCGCACGATCAGCCGCATCCCCTTGGGCCAGCCTTTGAGGCAGTCGCCGTCGAGTTCGGCCACCCAGGCGCCGTCACGGACCTCGCCGTCCGGCTCGACGGCCGGCGTCCAGGCCGAGGCCGGGACCTTCAGGACGGCCTGGTGGATGGCATCGGTGATGGTCATGCCGACCGAGTAGGACAGCCACCGGCCGCGGGCGGCAAGCCAGTCGACGAACTCGTGGGTGCCCCCGCCCGAGTCGGTGCGGATCAGCGTCCGCCGACCCCGCCGGTACCTCTTCGGCAACTGCGCCAGCGCCAGCCGGGCGGCCTCGATGTGGTCGGCGGCGGTATTGCTGCCCGCGTTCCCGGGCCGCAGCAGAGCGGCCACCGGTTCCCCGGACCCGCCCCGGCCGTGGTCGACGAACCCCATCAGCGGATGGTGCCCGAAGGTCTTCTTCCAGGTCGCGGCCGCGTCCTGCTTCTCGGAATGCGCGATCACCAGCACTCCGTCCCGGTCCACGACCACCTGTCCGGCCGCGTCCGGTGCCGCGTCACCAGCCAACGTCCACACGTATTCACGGACGTGGGCGCGGGCCTGCCGCAGTGCGGTCAGCGCACGCTTCCCACCCGCTGCCAACGTGTCGATCAACCGGGACACCGTTGGATCGGAGGCCACCGGCCCGAACACCGCTGGTTCGGCCCGCAGCATGCCAACGTCTGCCAGGCAGTCCCCACCCAGCGCGACCGCGAGCGCCACATCCAGCAGCACCTTGCCCGGATCATGCACCGCCCGCGGCCTGCGCCACGGTGCCAGCGCCGCCGACATCGCCTGATCAAGACCGGACTTGCGGACCGTCTCCACCAGCAGCACACCGCCGGCGTGGGACACCACCCCGCGGCCACCACCCTCAGCGCGGACACGCGGGTAGGACCCGATAGCCTTCTTCACCTGGAGAGTGCTTCTTTCATACGACGACCTGGACCCTAGACAAGTCCCATCGTTGCAGGTCAGGAGCACTCTTCGCGTTTCTGATCACCCACCGGGCGCCCCGCCACGTGAAAGCGCGAGGCTAGCGAGACAGGAAGGTGCACGCGAGAAATCAGTGCCTGACGCCCCGTAATTACGACACCGGCTCGAACCTGGCGGATCTGGGCCGGACGCAGTGCACGATCACCAGCGCTCGTCGGTGGTCGACTCCGAAGCCGACTCTACTCATCGGTGGGGAGGCCACGCTGAAAGTCTGCGGCGTAGGCGTGGCGATGCTGCCGGGGTAGAGCTGGGCACCTCACCTGTCGATCGATTCGTGGTGAACGTGGGAATTGTCCGCGGTCGCCCCTATATCGGACATCCAGTCCGTTTGGGGGCAGGCCCATCGCCGGCTGATGGCCGTTGGGCAGGACGGAGGCTCCGTAGTACTCCGAGGCCGGGAGAGCCGGTCACATGGGGAAGGGGGCCAGCAAGTCAGCAGTAAGGAGACTGGAATGCCAGGAGGCTGTCGCCGGTGAATACCGACGAGCTGGAATGGGCCTTGATGAAGGCCGAACGCCGGGTACTGGAGATCCAGACCAAGCTGCACCGTTGGGCTGCTGATGATTCTCATCGCAGGTTCGACGACCTGTTCAACCTCGTGGCCGATCCCGCCTTCCTGTTGGTGGCGTGGGACCGTGTCCGGGGAAACAAGGGCGCCCGCACGGCGGGAGTGGACGGGAAGACCGCCCGCTCCATCGAAACCGGGCAAGGAGTCGAAGCTTTTCTCGACAAGCTGCGAACCCAGGTCAGAGACCGCAGCTTCCATCCGGTCCCTGTCCGCGAGCGGCTGATTCCCAAGGCGAATGGCAAGCTTCGTCGTCTCGGGATTCCGACTGTGGCGGACCGAGTGGTCCAGGCGTCCTTGAAACTGGTGCTGGAGCCGGTATTCGAAGCGGATTTCCTCCCGTGTTCCTATGGGTTCCGCCCGAACCGCCGAGCTCACGATGCGATCGCCGAGACTCGCTACCTCGCTAGCCACGGATACGAGTGGGTGGTGGAGGGCGACATCACGGCGTGCTTCGACGAGATCGCGCACCCGGCCCTCATGGAGCGGGTGCGGAATCGAATCGGGGACAAGCGGGTGTTGTCCTTGGTGAAGGCGTTCTTGAAGTCCGGGATCCTGTCCCGTGACGGGGCTTTCACGGACACACGCACCGGGACCCCGCAGGGCGGGATTCTGTCGCCACTGCTGGCCAACATCGCGCTCTCGGTCCTGGACGAGCACATCGCCCAGGGCCTCGGAGGAGCAGATGGCACCTCCGAGGATCGGCGCAGAAGACGGCGCCGAGGATTGCCCAACTACCGGCTGGTCCGGTATGCGGACGACTTCCTCGTCCTCGTCTTCGGGAGCCGAGACCATGCCGAGGAACTACGCGACGAGGTTGCAGAGGTATTGAAGCCAATGGGCCTTCGCCTGTCGGTGGAGAAGACAAATATCACGCACATTGACGAGGGCCTTGATTTCCTCGGATGGCGCATCCAGCGTCACCGGAAACTTGGCACTGATCGGCAGTACATCTACACCTACCCGGCACGGAAATCAGTGCGTTCCGTCACGGGCAAGGCGAAGGAACTGACCGGACGGCAGAACGTCGGATTGCCGCTGGAATCCTTGCTTCACCGACTGAACTCGGTGCTGCGAGGATGGTGCACGTATTTCCGTCCCGGAGTGTCGAACGTCGCTTTCTGTTACCTCAGTCACTACGCGTGGATGAGAGTGACCCGATGGATCCGACGCAAGCACCCCGGGATCACTTGGAAACAGCTCCGTCGACGCTATTACGGCGGCGGCTGGTGGCCCGTCACAGAGGAAGCGGAACTGTTCAACCCGGCCAAGGTAAGCACGACCAGATACCGATACCGGGGAAAACTCATTCCTACTCCGTGGCCCACTACGGCATGAGGAACTGAACAGCCCGGAACGGGATTTGTGGAGAGCCCGGTGCCCGGAGACGGGCACGCCGGGTTCGGGAGGCGGCTCGGGGAAACCCACTGGTGGAAGCACCAGCAGGGCGCCCCGAGTCGACCTCACCCACCGCCCGATGCTGCTTGAGACGGCTGATCCCGCACTCGACCGCGTGCCGGGCCTTGTAGTCCTGCCGGTCGAAAGCGGGCGGGCGACCACCGGTCCGACCTCGACGCTTGCGGTTGCGGACCTGGTCGGCCGGTTCCGGGATCGTGCACCTGATCCCGCGCCGACGCTGATAGGCACGGTTCGCGCGGGAGGAGTACGCCTTGTCGCCCCGCACCCGCAGTGGGCGGCTGCGGGGCCGGCCCTGACCGTTCCTGGGCACCCTGATCGCGTTCAGGACCGGCTCGAGCTGCGGGCTGTCACCCCGCTGCCCGGCCGTGACCAGCAGCGACAACGGCTTCTGGCCCTGATCGCACGCCAGATGGATCTT
>NZ_JAGMUE010000071.1:0-44912 GCF_019049165.1 Streptomyces sp. AC627_RSS907 | reverse complement strand
CCCGTGACCTGCCCAGCCCGTGGTCGTCCGGCTCTGTGGCGACCCCGCCGGGCGGTTCCTTCTGCCCGGCACCGTCCCGGCGGGCACCGGCCGCGTGCTGGTGAGCCCGGCAGATCGTGGAGTCGACGTTGACCTCCCAGGTGATCAGCCCGGCCGCGTCGGCCCTCGTCTGCAACAGCGCCAGCAGCCGGAACCACACACCCTGCCGCTGCCAGCGCCGGAACAGCCCGTACACGGTCTGCCAGGGACCGTACTCGGACGGCAGATCACGCCACGGAACCCCCGTCCGCACCCGCCACCGAACACCGTCCACCAGCCGCCGACGACCCGGCGACCTGCGACTCACACCCGCCGCAGGAAGCAACGACTCCAACACAGACCACTGCTCACCAGAAAGATCCCCACGCCCCACAACGTGATCATCACAGCACGAGGCGTGGATCAGAATCCCGACCTAAAACACGGCCTAGTGGAGATGGGTAGCGACCCGAATGACCGGCACACCGACCTCTACCGGGAGAAGGTCCGCCCGCTGGAGTACCAGTGCCTGCTGGAGACCGCGTACGCGAACATCGACTGCGCGATCAGCACCGTACTCTCCGCCCCGTTCATCGCCGAAGCCACAGATGCCCGGTGGATGCGCCGCCTGATCAACCGCTGCGAAGCACGCGGAGTCACCGTCGTTGTCGTCTGGATCCAGTGCGACATCGAGACGATGCACGAATACATCAGCTTCCGATCCGCCGCCCGGGACAGCTGGAAACTCCAGAACTGGGACACCTACGCCGCGGGTATAGATCTCGAACGGCGACCCGTCGTACCGCACTTGGTTGTCGACAACCGGCTCGGAGCCGCGATCTCGCTCACGGACCAGGTGCGCCAGGTCTTCGGGACGGTGTTCCAATGAGGCAGGGCATTCTGCTGTACGGACCGCCGGCAGCAGGCAAGGACACGATCACAGATGTACTCCGTGAACTCGATGCGCGATACGTGCCGTTCAGCCGCCTGAAGATCGGGACAGGGAAGACCAAAGGCTACCGAATGGGCACACCGGGGCAACTGGCCGACCTGGAGGCACGTGGCGACGTCATCTACCGCAACGAGCGGTACGGCAACATCTACGTCGTCGACCGCCCCGGCCTCGACCAGGTCATGGAGGCCGAAAGGATCCCCATCGTCCTCCTGGGGCAGATAGTGGGGATGGAGCAGGTGACCGCCCGCTTCCCGGCAAACTGGGTACGCGTTCTGCTGTGGTGCTCCAGAGAGACCACCGCCCGACGCTCGCCACAACGGGGCAACACCGACACGGCGGCTCGGCTGGCCGCGTGAGACGTCACCGAGTCCGATCTTGCGGCTCATCCGCAGGCTCAGTGGGAGCTGCGCGTGGACACGGATACGACGGCTCCCCTTGAGGCAGCGCAGAGGATCGACGACATCGTCCGCGCCACGTCGCATCGAGCCTGACAGCCAGGACGCCAGCGACCCAGCGGATGCGATCTGCTCAACTCGGCCCGTCCAGGTCCCTCTCAACGCGCAGGGCCTCCAGTGCCTCGGCGACATCGAGCCGCTCGTCCCTCTTGCCATCCCACCGAGCAAGCGTTGAGGCAGCGGCGTGCAGCAGGGAATCCGGCAGGCCGGCGTCTGCGAGCAGAGCCGCTGCGTCCTCAAGCTCCGGGCCCCAACGCCAGGCGCGGGCTGCGGCCTTGGGGATGTAGTCGGTCTCCAGAAGGTAGCTTCGGGTGCGCTTGGCCGCGATCACCAGCAGCTCGTCCGCTACTCCGTACGATTCGGCTGCTCCGTACGCCACGGCGGCGAGGACGCGGGAGACCTTCTGGTAACTGGAGTACGCAAGCTTGAGCGCCGGCGCTTGGCCGATGCTGTCGCCCAGCACGTGGGTCCGCACATCGGTTCTCGCGAAGAGCTCGACGATCCGGTCGGCCTGGCTGCTAGGGCCGGAGAGGTACAGCGTGGGAGTCTTTCCGCCCACTGGAGGCGATCCGACCACTGCGGCATCGATGACCGGCATGGGGGCCAGGCGAGCGGCGATGCGCTGGACGCGCGGCGGCGCGACGGTGTTCGCTTCGACATAGATCCTGCTCGTGTCGAGCATGCCCTGCTGGGCCACCTGGGCGGCAACGTCCTCCGCAGCGGCCGGCGGGCAGAGGGTGAGCAGCACGTCGGAGCGGGAGACGAGCTCGGGCAACGTCCCGGGTTCGAGGCCCGCCTGCTTGGCCCGGTGGCGGGTTGCGTTGCTGCGCCCATCGGGACACCACAGGACCGTATGGCCTCCGGCGCGCAGCTGGGCGCCGAAGGCACATCCCATGCTGCCTGGGTGCAGCAGTCCAATGGTGTACGTCATGCCCTGGTCCTTGCGCGGTTTGCGGGGTGTAGAAGCAGGTGGTCGATGGCGGCGCGTGCGTCCGGCACCGTGTGGTCGGGCCCGGGGTCCTCCAGCGGCCAGGAGCGGCCGTTGCTGACCCAGATTGTGCGCAGACCCGCGGAACGTCCGCCATCGATGTCGTTGACTGGGTTGTCGCCGACCATCCAGCCGCCGTCGCCCAGGACAGCGCCGCAGCGGGCCGCAGCCAGGGCGAAGTGCTGGCGCTGCGGTTTTCGGGCGTCAGCCTCCTCGGAGACGAAGACGCCGTCTACACGTTCGGCAACACCAGTTGCCCACAGCTTGGCGCGCTGGATGTCCGACGCACCGTTGGTCGCCACCCCGACCCGCCAGCCGGCCGCACGCAGTTCGTCCAAGCCGTCGAGGGTCTCGGCGGGGCACGACACCATGGCCGCGATGTCGGCGCAGTACGCTCGCCACAACTCCGCAGCCGACAAGGGTAGCCGATACCGGATGCGGATCGCGTCAAAGGTGGACGGATACGCCCGCTCGGCCACCCTGCTCAGGACGTGCTCCCTCTCCTCGTCCCCCAGGTCGTGGCAGGCGGTGAACTCAGCCGCCCAGTCGGCGAGCGTGCCTCGCCGGTCCACGAGTGTGTTGTCGAGGTCGAAGAGAACCAGGAGGCAGCTGCACATCCCGCACCCTAATGCGAGAGGGACAGCGCTATGGGCAACCCTGGCCTTCGGGCAGCGAACGGCCTGCCCGCGTGAGGTGCGGTGGCCCTGGTCATCCTGGCTCATCCAGCTCGGTGACACCCGGCGGCCGTCGAGTTCACGCAAGGTCCAGGTAAGTCTCGGTGGCGGGGTGCGGCCACGGCAGTTCGTCGTAGTCGCTCACCTGCTGCGCGATGTGGGCCTCGACCTCCATGACCAGCTTGTAAACGTCGTGGACGATGCCACCGTGAGTACGCCGACGTCCGTCATGCACCGTGTCCCACTTACTCTTTTTGCTCTGGCGGGTCGTCGCCCCCTGCTCTTTGCTACCGAAGCCCTTGAGCTTGCTGTTCCAGACCGGCGTGTATCCAACGCGCAGCGCGTTCTCTCCCAGATCGGCGTGCACGTCAGGCAACAGGAGAGCCCGGAACCGGAACTCGGCGATCGGCAGCCCACCCTCCATGATCGACAGACGGTGTTGCTTGAGCCTGCTATGGAGGGGGTACCGCTCCCGAACCCTCTCCCCGGTAGCGCTGTTACTGGAAAGCGCCTGCCCCGCGTAGACGGGGATTTGAAGGCCGGCCAGCGGGAGGTACAGGTCTACGCTCGCACCGCGGTAGTACAGGGCGTAGAGCCCGGAGCCCTCGAACCTCGGGATCTCGTGCGTCATGGAGACCAGAGGTTGCCGCTCGAAGGTCTCACAGATGGTGATCGCGATCTGCTCGGTCGACAGAGGGTCGAACCTCGCGGGGGTGTACTCGGCGGGCATGGCTTCCTGATCCTTGATCGACCCACCCTGGAAGATGTCTACCGGGGGAGGGCCTATGTACGGCTACTGCGGTTTCCGGTCACTCATCGGCGTCGAAAAGATCATCCTGGGTGATCTCCTCGAGCGACGCCTCGGGCTCGCTCTCGACCACCTCGCCAGACCGGTAGTACCGCCAGGCACTCTTGTACTCGTTCGGGGAGTCCGAGTACATGATCACGTACCCCATGAGGGCAGTGATCTGCCACTTCTCTGGAAGCGTCGCGGAGACCATACGGAACGCCTGGTCAGCGGAGAGGCCAGTCTGTGGCACTGTCAAGAAGGTCGCCTTGGAGCGCGGCGGTTCGAGGTACCGGAAGTTGTAAGGCAGCCCGTTCTTGAGCGCCTTAAGGAAGGAACTCAACACGATCTGCCCAGGTTCCAGACCCTCGACGGGACGATCCAGGTCAATCGGATATAAGACGTCGAAGTGGTTCTTCTTCAGGACCGTGCTGTCACGCTGACGCCCCGGGTCCTTATTGCCGAACCCGTTGTTGTTCCACGGTATGTTGCCCATTTCCTTGTGGTGGCTTATGAGCAGCTGCTCGGGCGCCAGGGCGGAGAAGTCCTCATCGACGTACAGGCAGGAGAAGGTGACGTCGCGGAGGTCGACGTTACGCCGGCCCGAGAGCTTCCGTAGGTGGTTAGCCAGTCGACCGGGCAAGGACTTGTCAGCCTTGCCTACGTAGACGAACTCACCGTGCAGGTAGAGCTGGTATACGCCGGGCCGCTCATCGAGACTGGCGAGGTACTGATCGGCGAGCGGGGCCCGACCGAGGTGCTTCAGCGCCTTGGCCAGCTGATCGCCAAGGGCCTTGGTGATGCTCAGTCGGAAGTCATCGTGATAAGTGCCACGGCCGTCCGACCTGGCCGCCTGCGTCATGCTCTTGAGCCCCCTTCTACCGCGTTGATCACTGAGAACCCTATGGTCTTGGTCACTTACGAGCGACTCGTTCGAGCGAAAAGCCGCCATGATCACCAACTCCGCGGTATGGTTTCCTCATGGTTGACCTGCCTGAAGAACCGAAGAAGCCTCGGACCAGCGTCGAACTCTTCGCGGGTGGAGGCGGCCTTGCCATGGCGGTCCACCAAGCGGGCTTCCGCCCACTCCTGTTCAACGAGTTCAACAACCGAGCCTGCGAGACGCTCATCGCGAGCGCGCGGAAGACCCTCGGCGTCGACGGCTTGGAACGCACCGAGGACAAGAACCCCAAGCCGCCGCAGCCGGGGCAGCCCGCCCCCCTCTACCCGGGAGACGTGCGCGACCTAGACCTCAGCGCCTTCCAGGGCGAGGTCGACGTCCTCGCCGGAGGCCCTCCATGCCAGCCGTTCAGTGCTGGCGGGGTCGCCAAGGGCGATGAGGACAAGCGCAATATGTTCCCCGCCATGTTCAAGGCCGTGCGGGAGATGCGACCGAAGGCGGTTATCTGCGAAAACGTCCGCGGGCTCCTGCGGCCGTCGTTCGCCGAGTACTTCCAATACATCCAGAACGAACTGTGCCTTCCGTTTGAGAAGCGCGTGGATGAGGTCAAGTGGCAGGACCACAACACCCACCTAACGCGCATCCTCGACCAACTATCCGATGAGGACAGTGACCCGGATCACTACAAGGTCGTGGTGGTGCCGGTCAACGCCGCCAAGTACGGCGTCCCACAGGTACGTAACCGGGTCATGATCGTGGCCTTCCGGGCAGACCTCGGCGTGGATGTCGATGCCTTCGAGAAGTACGTCAAGACGGAAAGGTTCTCTGAGGCGGCTCTATTCCGGTCCATGCGCGACGAGGACGGCCCCTACTGGAAGCGCCACCCAGACGTGGAGGACCATGTTCGCGACCGAGTGCGCGCACGCCTTCCCAAGGTGATCAAGGAGGATGACTGCCAACCGTGGCGCACATTGCGTGACGCCATCCAGGGCTACGGCACAGACGTGGAACTTCCGGCGCTGCCCCCTGTCGACCTGGATCGCCTCCACGAGAAGCCCGACTTCGGCCGAGAGATCGATGTCGTAGGTCACATCGGATGGCCTGGGGCCCGAATCTATAAGGGTCACACCCCAAACGAACTGGACCGTCCCGCGAAGACGGTCAAGGCCGGCGTTCACGGCGTGCCGGGCGGCGAGTCCGTGATGCTGCTCGACGACCGCATCCCCGACACCTCGTCGCCGGATGGCTGGAAACACCTGCACCGCTACATGACCGTGCGCGAGACGGCTCGAGTGATGACGTTCCCAGACGAGTGGCACGGCTCAGGCCCCCGCGGCGAACAGATGCGGCAACTGGGCAACGCGGTTCCGGTCGTTCTTGGCGAGTTCTTCGCGAAGGCCGTCGCCGACGCCCTGGCCGCAGCGGGACACTAGAATCATGCCGCAGATAGGGGTCGGAGGGCACTGGAAGGACAGGCTGCCCCCGGAGCGTGCGTACAAGCGTCGAGCTGGCGCGGCCGCGCCAGCAATCGAACAGGACCGCGCCGCCGGCGGTCGCAATCGGCGCAATGTCGACCTGGGCGACGGGCGCCTCGCACGCGCCTCGATCACCCTCCGCTTGTACCGGAGTACACGGCGCATTCGCGCCTATCTGCGCTGGTCAAACGATGGCAGGACCGAGGAGAGGTACGTCTGCGAAGTCGAGTCCGATTCACGCAAACAGAATCTAGCTGAGGCATGGCGGCAAGCGCGGGTGAAGGGGCTCCTAGCAGAAGAAAAGCTGCCTCCCGAGTCAACCGCGTCGTCGCTCGACGTGCGGGCCTCGATGCGTGGCAACCGCAGCAAGAACACCAAGCCGGAACTACTACTCCGCAGCCTGCTCTATCGCCGCGGCATGCGTTACCGAGTCGACATCCGGCCAATCGCCGATGTCCGGCGCAGGGCCGACCTCGTCTTCCCAGGCGACCGCATCGCGGTGTTCGTGGACGGCTGCTTCTGGCATGGCTGCCCGGACCACTACCGGCCCGCCATGAAGAACGCGGACTTCTGGCGGGAGAAGATCAACAGCAACAAAGCAAGGGACGCTGAGACCAACGCGACGCTGGCGGCGGCCGGATGGACAGTCATCCGCGTATGGGAGCACGACGACCCGGCCCGAGCAGCAGCTCAAATCGAGAACGCCGTCCGGCGAAAGCGTGGCTCAGCGCACCTCGTCGCTACAGCAGACGCCCACTGATCAGGTCACTGACAGCGTCATCCAAACGACGAAGGACGATTCTGCCATCCCCGTCACTGTGAGCCAGCAATGTCTCACCCGGGTTAATCCCAGCCTCGGCCAAGATGCTCATGGGTAGGGCCACCGTGCCGTCGGCGCCGACGGTGACTTCGGATGGACTTTGGATCATCACCCCAGTCTTTCATGTATGGAGCGGGACAGGGCCGGGCGCAAAGGGGAGCAGCGACGGTGAGGCAACTGTTTAGCCGTGTGGTGTGAGTCGACGCTGGCGCGACATGTGGCTACGGAGTCCGCCGAGACACGGGCACGGGGCCAGTGAGGCGAGCGACCGCTGCTGGCCAGCGACGACCAAGCGGCTTCTGGCAGGGCAAGATCGCCGCACCTTGATCCGGAACGTCGAGGCGGATCAGATCCTCGCCGAGGGGGCTGAGACGTACTGCGGCTCTGCGAGCACGAGGACCCTGATGTCGCTGTGGAACGCGTCGCGGACCTGGTGCGCGAGAAGGCCGCGGCCGCTACAGCCGCCCGCTCCCCTCACCATCCGGGACCGGATTATCCCTGTTCACACGGGTTTGATGTGTTCCTCCCCGTCCCCGTAGCCACACGATTCGCCGGGGTCCGCAAACTACGACCGGATTGTCAGTGGCACCCCCTACTCTCGAGATCGAAAGCTCGGCTCATGAGAGTCGGGCGGCTTCGCCGTGCCTACGCACGCCGCGGCCGCCGTGACAGCGTCCCGATCCGCCAGGAGGGTTCCGCCGGAGTGAAGATCACCCCATCCGCCCGCGTGCTGAGCATGCTGGGCGAGATCGACTTCGATGAGTGGCAGTGCGTGGCCGAACTCGTCGACAACCCTTTCGATGACTTCCTCGACATCCTCCGCGCGGGGACGGAGTGGCCGGACGGCTTCACGGTGAGCGTGACCCTGCCGTCGTCCCCGAAGGGGATCCTGGAGGTCCGCGACACGGGGCGGGGCATGTCGTACGACCGGCTGGCGCGCGCGGTGCGGGCAGGCTGGTCCGGGAACGACATGCACGACAAGCTCGGCCTGTTCGGCATGGGCTTCAACATCTCGACCGCCCGCCTCGGCAGGCGCACCCGCGTCCTGACGACCCGCGCGGGCGACACGGAGTGGATCGGCGTCGAGATCGACCTCGACCAGATAAAGGACGACTTCGAGGCGAAGGACATCACCGAGCCGAAGACCGACCCGTCCCAGCACGGAACGAGGATCATCGTCGACCGCCTGCACCGGACGCGCGCCGAGTGGCTGCGCCGCAACGGCGCCTCACTGCGCAACACCCTGGGCTCTGTGTACTCGTGGATCCTCACCGAGCACCCTTTCGAGCTCTACGTGGGTGGGACCCGCGTCAAGCCGGTCCGCCACTGCCGCTGGGGCGACGACCGATATGTGCTCTACAACGGCAAGGAGCGGATCCCCGCCTACATCCCGATCGACGAGAAGCTCCAGGATGGGATCGCCTGCCGGGACTGCGGGGAGTGGCAGATCGGTTCGGGCGAGGTTTGCTCGGTCTGCGGCAGCGGCAATCTGACCGTGCGCGAGCGCCGGATCCACGGCTGGCTCGGCGTCCAGCGCTATCTCGACAAGACCGAGTACGGGATCGACTTCCTGCGCAACGGCCGGAAGATCCTGCGCTGGGACAAGCAGCTCTTCACCTGGAACAACCCCGACGGGATCGCGGGGAACGAGGAGCCCGAGTACCCGGTCGAGCTCGCCCACCAGGGCGGCCGTCTCATCGGTGAGATCCACCTGGACCACGTCCCCGTCACCTACCAGAAGGACGCCTTCGAGTACGGGGATCGCAGCTGGCTCACCGCTGTGGAGCTGCTGCGCGGCCTGGCTCCGCTCCAGCCCCAGCGCGCCCGCAAGCTCGGCTACCCGGAGAACGAGAGTCCGCTGGCCCTGCTTTTCAAGGGCTTCCGCCGCAATGACGCGGGCCTGCGCTGCCTCGTCCCCGGCGACGGCCACAAGCCGATCCACGCGGATACCCGGGACTGGGGCCGCAAGTTCCAGGCAGGCGTCTCCGAGTTCCAGACCGACGAACACTGGTGGCAGGCGGTCCTGCGGCACGAGGAAATCAAGAAGCGAGGCAAGGAGGCCAAGACTGCGGCCAGTGTGCCGGCGCAGCCCGACGAGCAGGCTGTCCTGGGCGCCCTCGGCCTGCCCGCAGACATCCCCGCCTCCGGTGCCGCCAAGCTCGAGACCGAGCAAACGACTGTCGCCACTCTGCCAGCCCCGGCTGCTGTGGCGGTCAAGGAGAAGACGGAGACCCGTGGCGAGCGCCTGGCCCGGTACGAGAGCGCGGCGTCGCCGCACACCTACCTGAGCCGGTCGTTCGGGCACTCCGAGCTCGGTTACGTGAAGGTGCGGACCCTGCTACTGAAGCCGGGCGAGCGGCTCCTCGACGACAACAGGCTGCCCGTCCCGGTCCTCCTCGACCAGCGGTCCGGCAACGAACTCACCGCCCTCGTCGACCCCGAGCACGATGCCTTCCGGCGGTTCGGCGCGGACTACGCTGACCTCCTCCTGGTCGAACTGGGCGCCGTCCTGAAAGTGCGGGCGCGCTCCGACTGGAGCCCGTCTCAGCTCGTTGCCGCGATCCGCGCCGAGTCCCTGCAGGACAGCGTGCTCGACGGCACGACAGTCGGCGCGGAGGCCCGCGACCTTCTCTCGGAGATCCGCGAGCGCGTGGCCGAGGCCCTCGATGAGAGCGGCAGCTGCACCACGGCCTACGGTCATCTCTCCGATGAGGAGGAGCACGCGACCGAGGAGGCGATGATCGCCGCCGGACGGGTCGGCCTCGTCGGCCGTCTCGGCCGGGACTCCGGTTTCGTCCACCACATGCCCGCACTGGCCCTGGTCCGGCTCGTCCAGGCGATGCCGGAGTCGTTTATGGACGGCGCCGTCTTCCGTGGCCCGTACGCCGGGGTGTCGTCCCCGTCCGGAAAGGCGCTGAGCCTGGCCCGAGTCACGGGCTGCCTCGCGGACGTGGCGACACTCGGCACGTTCGCGGGTGGGGCGACCACCCAGCAGCTGCGGCGGGCCCGCCTGAGTATCGCCTTGCTGCGCGACGAGCTGGCTGGCGAGGGATGAGCGCCGTGTTCCTAAGGGCCGCCGAACTGCGTGACGGCGGCCCGGAGGGATTGACCAAGGCGCTCGAACGGACCCTATGGCACCTGGGGTTTCAGGACGTCCGCGTCATCGATGGCGCTCACGACCACGGCGCCGACCTGCTCGCGGTCCGCGCCCGGGAGCAGTGGGTGTTTCAGAGCAAGTGGAAGGCGCACGGCACGGCCGACCATGCGGGCGTCGACGACCTCGAACGCGCGCGCACCCACTACCGGGCTGACAAGGCCGTGCTGGTGACCAACACGGACATCACCGCGTCAGCCGAGGCGCGGCGCCAGGCGCTGGCAGGGATCGGCGTCGACATCGCCCTGTGGCACGGGGCCACCCTGGACGCGATCGGTCAGAGGATGCCCGATCGCGTGCCCGCCCTCTACTCCCTGCGGCCGTACCAGGAACAGGCCGTGGCCGCGATCGAGCGGGATCTCGGCACCGAGGGGACGGCGTTGCTGGTCCTGGCGACAGGGCTGGGAAAGACGGTCGTCGGCGGCGAGGTCGTCGGGAACCTGTTGGCGTCGCGGCCGGACGCGCGCGTCCTGGTCGTCGCCCACATGCGCGACTTGGTCGGTCAGCTGGAAAGGGCGCTGTGGCGGCACCTCCCGAAGAGCGTGCCCACCCGCCTCCTTACCGGAGAAAGCAAGCCCCGGGCCCTCGACGGCGTCGTCGTCGCGACGGTCGAGTCGGCGCTATCCGCCGTGCGCGCGGGCTATGAACCTGACCTCGTCATGATCGACGAGACCCACCACGTGGCCGAGACCGGCAGGTTTGCGGAACTCCTCGATCTGTGTGGGACTGCGGGACGATTCGGAGTAACCGCCACCCCTTGGCGCGGCGATAAATTCGACATCACCGCCCGCTTCGGCCGCCCTAGCTTCAAGATGGGCATCGCCGAGGGCATGGCAGCGGGCTACCTGTCGGCTGTCGACTACAAGCTGTACGCGGACGGTGTCGACTGGGATGCCGTCCAGGACATCAGTCGTCACGGCTACTCGATCAAGGATCTCAACCGGCGTCTGTTTCTCCCCCAGCGGGATGAGGAGATCGTCGAGCATCTGCGGGCGGCGTGGCGGGAGACCGCCGAGCCCCGCGCCATCGTGTTCTGCCAGACAATCGAGCACGCCGAGCACATGGCGGACCTCCTCGCCATCTCGGATCCGGCGTGGGCCAATGCCTCCCACCTGCACAGCGGTTTGCCGAAGCGTCACCGTGACGTCCTGCTTAACCAGTTCCGTCTCGGCCGCGTCCCGGTGATCACCTGCGTTGACGTGTTCAACGAGGGCGTCGACGTGCCCGACGTGAACCTGATCGCCTTCCTGCGCGTCACCCACAGCCGACGGATCTTCGTGCAACAGCTCGGCCGAGGGCTGCGTTTGAGCCCCGGCAAAAAGGCTCTGAAGGTTCTCGACTTCGTGACCGACATCCGTCGCGCCGCAGCGGTGCTGAACCTTCGCCGGACGCTGGAGGCCGAGGAGACCGAGCGCTTGGAGCTCCCGCACGTCTCCCGGATCGAGTTTCAGGACGAGACGGTCGGCTCCCTGATGGACATGTGGATCCAAGATGCCGCCGATCTTGAGACCGCGGCGGACGAAGTCCGCCTCCAATTCCCTCTGCCGAAAGGAATACTGTGACCGACTACAGGATCCCGCCCTCCGTCGAGAAGGCCGTGGTCACGCGGATCTACGCCCAGGCTGACGAGGCACAGTGGCCGCACCTCCAGGACGCGGACCGCACCCGCCTGTACCGGGAGTGGACGGAGGACCCGGAGATCGGCGGCCGCCTCCTCGACTTCGTGGGGCAACGGGCCAATATCCGCCCGTGGTTGAAGGACTGTCCCATGAAGGAGTACGAGCGGGCACGGCGCGGCGAGGGCAAGTACGCCAAGTACGTGACCCGGCCGGCCGCGACGCTCGAGCAGATGGTCGCGGCGACCCTTGGCCCCGGCTGGGAGGTCATCCCGGGTACCACCCAGCAGAAGCCGATGCGCGCGAGTATCCGCGAGGTCGGCACGGAGGACGAGGAGCGGTACTTCGTGGCCGGCACGGCGGCGAATCTCAAGCACCTCGTGTGGCCGGCCATCCTCGACCGGTCCAACGGGGAGACCTGGCCCTGGACGATCTGCGTCGTCGATCCGTTCCGCGCTCCCGTGCCGCCCGAGAAGAAGGAGGAACACCGGCGCGTGGCCGAGTTCCTCGGCGTGCAGGTCGTCTATTTCAACGAGATGTAGGGGGAACTATGGGGGACGAGTGGCTGGTCAGGGCGTGGGAGGTCTTCGACGAGCGTGAGCGGGCCGTCGTCGCGGGCCGTTCCCAGGGCCGGACGCTGGACGAGGTCGGGGCGGCACTTGGGCTGAGCCGCGAGCGCGCGCGCCAGATCCAGAACCGAGCGCGGAAGCAGCTCGCGGGGATGGCGGACATCGTCCAGGACGGTTGGCGGGAGACGGCCCGCACTGCGGGCGCGGGCCCGGCCGCCCCGCGAGAAGCCTTCGCCGCGGCGCTCGGGATCGTCGACCACGTGGCGCTGGACGAGCTGCTGGCTGCGGCGGGGCTGGACGCGCCGCGGACGTGGGCCGGGCCCCTGCGCGGCTGGTGGACCGCCAACCCCGGCGCGCTGGACAGCGCCCTGCGCCGTCTCGTTGACGCCGCGCCCTTCCGCGGCGACGACCTCTGCCAGGCGGCTTCCGAGGCCGGACTGCCTGCGGGTCTCCCCCTGGCGCGGCTCCTGAGCCACTCCGAGTCGCGGCTCGCCCTGAGCCCCGATGGGCACTGGGTTCGCCGCAAGGCACGGGGGCGCGACGCCGCGTACCTGTGGCTGCTGGAGACCGGGCGCCCGGGCCGGGCCGACGAGTTGCTCGACCCGATGGCCGCGACGACCGTCGCGGCCGTGCGGGAGGCGCTGCGCCGTGACGACCGGTTTCGGCAGATCCGCCCCGAGGGCACCTGGGCCCTGACTGAGTGGACGCACCTGCGGGCGTCCACGTACGCCACTGCGGAACAGGCGTTGGTCGCGGTGGTCACCGAGTCGGGCCCCCTCTCCCGGGCGCAACTCTTCGCCAGAGTGACGGAACTGTACCCGGTCACCCCCTGGCGCCTGAAGCAGTGCCTGCTCAGTGACCAGCTCGGTGAGACCCCCGACGGCCTCGTCGACCTCGTCTCCCGCGGTGCCCGCCCCCTGGAGGAGGAGGAACCAGTCCGGCCAGACACGATGGCCGTCGAAGGCGAGGTGCTCGGCGTGCGGATCCCCGTGAACCGGGACATCCTGCGCGGCAGCGGCGTCAACGTGCACACCTGGCTGACCTGGCGGCTGGGGCTGCGCCAGGCCCCGATGACCCGCACGTTCGCGACGTCCGGCGACCATTCACCGCTCGTCGTCCGCCGCGGCACCAGCAGCGCCCAGATTTCCAGCCTGCGTCGCCACGCGCTCGAACTCGAGGTCGTCGACGGCTGTCTGCTCGCCGTCCTCCTCCGCCTCGACGACGGCACCGCGCGCGTCGGTCACGGCTGCGCGCCGGACACCTGCCCGGCGCGGCGGACGCAGGCCGCCGCGCCGCCGACAGTGAACGTCTGACGCGGCGTCGGCATCAGCGTTCCTTGGCCAGCCCAGGGCCATTTGCACTGGCCCATATAAGGGAGGAGCCGCAGACTTGCCGGCTACCTCACACGAAGACTCCTGATACGAGGGGGACATGAACCAGTTCGAACTGCGCCGTGTGGAGCAGCAGCTCCGCGAAGCACTGCAAGATACCGCCCTGAGTTGGGTGCTCGACGACGTCGACGCGGCAATCGCCGCGGGAGTGCCTGAGGAGAAGATCCTCCGCCGACGCCAACAGCGCCGCGATGATGACTCCCCTGGCGCGAGCCCGGCCGCAGCAGCGC
The DNA here is from genome assembly GCF_019049165.1 of Streptomyces sp. AC627_RSS907. Lineage (NCBI taxonomy): Bacteria > Bacillati > Actinomycetota > Actinomycetes > Kitasatosporales > Streptomycetaceae > Streptomyces > Streptomyces sp. AC627_RSS907. The sequence goes on along the minus strand of NZ_JAGMUE010000071.1, from coordinate 30,879 downwards.
TTCGATATGAGGTCGTGGACCGCAGCGTGCTTGGTCTCGTCGAGTTCGAGGCATCGCGCAAGCGGGGAACGCTGGTCATCGCAACGCGAGCCATGACGGATGAAGAGCGTGTCCAGCTCCTCCTGGATGCGGTGAGGCGAGTACTCGTCGAACTGCCTGAAATGGAACTGGAGGTGCTGAAGACGCTCCGGACCGAGCCCGAGGGCGATGTCGGCAGCCGGAGCATCGCTGAGGCGGTCGTGTTCGAGCCGGACGAAAGCGCTCGATCGCGCCGTAGCCGAACGGAGTTCCGGGGCGATCGGATGCCGACTGAGCGACGTACACGCGTCAGTCAACTACTGGCCGATGTGACGAGGGAGGTCGTCAGTTGAGCACGGTCGATGACCTGGTCAACGAGATCAAGAGCCTTCTGGCGGCGGGGGCAGTGTCGTACGACTCCGCTTCGAAGCCGTCCGACGTCTACGAGGGCTTCGTCTTCTCCCTAATTGTCGCCACTGCGGGTCGGCACGGTGCCACCGTCACCTACGAAGACGTCTACGGGGCGAAGGCCAGCAACCTTGTCTTCCGGACGGGGCCCGGTCATTTGTACAGCAACAGCCAGCCCTTCACCCACGCCTTGATCGAGTTCGACGGTGCTCCCGCCCTTGAGGTCCATCTCGGCGTGTACGTGACCGGCTCGTCGGGCGTCCTGCACGAGTGCGACGTGCTGGTGTTGCCGGCCGAGGAAGCCGCCCTGAGTCGGGCGCAGGGCGTCGCACCACGAGGCAGTCAGTGCGTCCTCATCGTCGAGTGCAAGTACTACATCTCCAACCTCGGCATCGGCCTCGCGCGGAACTTCGAGGGGCTGCGCGCCGATATTCGCACCCAGAACGAGCTCTTCGTCTCCAACACAAGGTCATCGAGCATCGTGCGGTACCTCGACGCCCGAAAGAGAGGTTTCGAGCCGGACGTGGTGCCCAACTCACCGCAGGCAGGCTATCTCCAGGCGGAGATCAGGAAGACCTTCAAGAGCTACCTGAGCAAGCACGCGCCCTCAACGGTGATCTGAGCCCGCTGGTCAAGTGCCACGGCGCCGAGGATTTCGTGTGAGCCAATACGGCAGGCGGCTGGACTCGGCGGCCGTTGGCCAAGGCCCCGCTGGGAGCCATCTGGGAGCCAACCCGCTCCCCAAGCCCCTTCCAGACCACCCCAGACCACCGCACCCCAACACCCTGACCAGGCAAAACACCAAACGACCCGGCCCCAATCCCGCCCGAACCTCATTCGGGACGAAGAGGTCGTGGGTTCAAATCCCGCCACCTCGACAGTGAAGTACCAGGTCAGGGGCCTGATCCGCATCGCGGGTCGGGTTCCTGAGTGGTTTGTGGGGAAAAGTGGCGCGCTCGTTGTTGTGGGCCGGGTCTTCGGTAGGTCGGCCTCGGCCAGTCCTTCCGTGCCCCGGATTCGGCGGGTACCGACCGTTGCAGCCTGCTGTCGTCGGCGGCGCTGGGAACGAAGGGGAGCCGGTGGGGGGCTCAGCGTGGGGCGAGGGGCGGTGTCAGGGCTCGCGGTGCTGAGCGAATACCTGCTGTTGCTCGTCCCGCCAGCTCCAGTTCGCCGAACGTGAGAAGGGCAGGCTTCGGGCAAGGCCGGAGAACTGGTCGGATGGCTCCCGGCTGGCCTTGTTCACCACGATCGCCGAGAGCATCGGTGCTCGTCCGTCTTCGTTGTGGTGGAGGCAGACGTCCTTGAGCAGGTAGGTCATGACTCCGCGGTGAGGCGGGACGGAGTCAAAGCCCTGCGCCGCCAACTCGGCGCTCAGCTCCCCGTACGTGATGGTCTGTCCCTGCCGGGCCCGCTCGCGCAGGATCTCCACGGCCGTTTCGACCGCTGCCGGGTACTCCGGGTCCCTGGTCCTCATCGCCCCTCCCCCATCGCCCCTCCCCCCATCGCGTGGGCACTGCCCAAGCCCGCGCATCGTACCGGCCGGAGAGCAGCCCGGTACGGGGAAAGGTGGTACGGCAGTTCGCCGTGTTTCCCGCACAGCCACTCCTGCTCGGCTGTGGCCGGTTGTCGTCCAGCCGCGCACCTCGCACCTCGCACCACGGGGGAGCGGCTGATGGGAGCGAGCCCTGACGGCGGCTGTCGCGCCGACGACCTGTCGCGGCGTCGCGGTGTCGCCGTGTCGCTGTGTCGCTGTGTTCCGCCTCCGGGATACGTCCCTCCTCCAGGAGGGCCCGCGTGCGAGCGGCCGAGCCGTTCCGTTCGGCGCCACGTACGTGTTCCCCGGGCACCGGCGTCCTCTGACATCCGCTGACAGCCGGTGGCGACCGCTGTCAGCCCGCTGCCCGGTGACTGTCAGCGGAGCCCGGCATCGTCAGGGCCGTCGAGAGCGACGAGGACCTGATGAGGGAGATGGGGAACATGGCGTACGCGATCCGGGCCGAGGGACTGGTCAAGAGGTACGGCGACTTCACCGCTCTGGACGGCGTCGACCTGGAGGTGCCGGCCGGCAAGGTCGTCGGGGTCCTGGGCCCCAACGGTGCCGGCAAGACCACCACCGTGCGCATCCTGGCCACGCTGATGCGCCCCGACGGGGGACACGCCACGGTCGGCGGTCACGACGTCGTCAAGGACCCGGTCAAGGTCCGGCAGCTGATCGGGCTGACGGGTCAGTACGCCTCCGTGGACGAGACACTGTCCGGCGCCGAGAACCTGGTCCTCATCGGGCGGCTGCTCGGGCTGTCCCGGCGCGACGCGAAGGCGCGGGCGGCCGAGCTCCTGGAGAACTTCTCCCTCGCCGAGGCGGCCCGCAAGCCGATCGCCACCTTCTCCGGCGGTATGCGACGGCGTCTGGACCTGGCCGCCTCCTTGGTCGGCCGGCCCCAGGTGCTCTACCTGGACGAGCCCACCACCGGCCTGGACCCGCACGCCCGGCAGGAGGTCTGGGACGTCGTCCGGCGGCTGGTCGCCGACGGTTCCACGGTGCTGCTCACCACCCAGTACCTGGAGGAGGCCGACCAGCTCGCCGATTCCATCACCGTGTTCGACAAGGGGCGCAAGGTCGCCGAAGGCCGGCCCGGTGAGCTCAAGCGCCGCGTCGGGGGCCAGATCCTCCAGGTCCGGCCCACCGTGGCCGCCGACGTGCCGCAGGTCGCCGGGATGCTCGCCGAACTGACCGGACACGCCCCCACCCAGGACTCCGGTGTCCTCACCGTGCCGGCCGACGAACCGCTGATCGTCGCCGCGGTCGCCCGCCGCCTGGACGGCGCCGGCATCACCGCCGACGAACTCGGTCTGCGGCTGCCCAGTCTGGACGAGGTCTTCCTGGCCCTCACCGGACACGCCCCCGCCGTCACCGCCGACCAGGCGATCGGCAACGACCGGCCGGTCGCCGACGGCCAGACCGTCGCCGTCTGATACCCGAGCCGCCCCGCTTCGCACAGACTTCTCCGAGAGGACCCCGACATGAGCACCCAGCCCCTCAGCGCCCACGCCGAGCTGTCCGGCCGAGTGGGCCTCGCGCAGACCGTCCAGCACAGCCTCGCCCTCGCCGGCCGCGGCGTCACCAAGTTCATGAAGTCGCCGATCCAGCTGGTCGATGTGATCCTCACCCCGATCATCAGCCTGCTGATGTTCATCTACCTCTTCGGGGAGGCCATGTCCGGCGGTGACACCGACCGCTACCTGCAGCTCGTCACCCCCGGGGTCATGGTCATGGCCGTCTTCCAGGCCAGTGTCGGCATCGGCGCCTCGCTCTGCGCGGACGCCAGTACCGGAATCTTCGACCGGTTCCGCAGCATGCCGATCGCCCGCTCCAGTCCCCTGATCGGCGCCGTGCTCGCGGACATCGTCCGCTATGTCGTCTGTCTGGGCACCCTGGTCGTCCTCGCCCTGCCCATGGGCTACCGGGTCGAGACGGGCCCGCTCGCCGCGCTCGCCGCACTCGCCCTGCTCATCGGCTTCGCCCTCAGCTTCGCCTGGATCTCGGTGTACCTCGGCATGCTGATCAAGAACCCCACCTCCGTGCAGGGCCTGATGACCATCCTGATCCTGCCGTTGACCTTCGCCAGCAACGTGTTCGTCCCCCGGGACGACATGGCCGGCTGGCTCCAGGCCTGGTCCGACGTCAACCCCGTCTCCCTGGTGGCCGACACGGTCCGCGGTCTGCTCAACGGCGGCCCGGTCGCCGATTCCCTGGCCGGCACCCTCGCCTGGATGGCCGGCGTGATCGCGGTCTTCTTCCCGCTGGCCATGCGCGCCTACCGCAAGAACGCCGGATGACCCTCCGGTGACGAGCCCGGCCGGGCGGGGTCCGTACCCACGGGACGGACCCCGCCCGGCTGTCCGCACGACCGCGCCCCGCTGCCCACCCGCCCCGCCCGTCCGCACGACCACGCGCTTCTCGTCAGATCCGCGGCTCCGCCCGCAGGGTCCGCGCCTCCAGCCACCGCAGCGCTTCCTCCCGGGAGTACGCGGCCCCGTCCTCGTACGCCTTCTTGAAACCCTCCTCACCCAGCGTGGCCACGATGCGGTCGACCAGCTCGCGCCACTCCGGCTCGCCCCAGTCGAAGGCGCCGCGCATCACCTGGCTCATGCCCAGCGACCTGGCGCCGTCCTCGGGGTCGCCCTCCAGTGTCCGCAGGCCGCCGAGCAGCTCGGCCACCCAGGCGAGTGCGGCGCCGGCGCCCTGGCCGAACAGGGAGCGGGCCGCCTCGGGCAGCAGGGCCCTGGCCCGCACGGCGTCCCCCTCGGCGAGACGGTTCTCGACGCGGGTGCTGACGATCAGGTCGCGAGCCAGTGCCCTGAGGGAGGGGCGCCGGGCGCTCAGCGCCTCGAGGCGGTCGAGGGTCGCGTCGGACTGCTCCAGGTCACCGGCCCTGCGGTGCACATTGGCCAGGCCCACGAGGATGTTGGCCTCCAGGCGCAGCTGTCCCTGCTCGCGGGCCTGCCGGTGCGCAGCGTGCAGATCACGGAAGGCGCCCGCGAGGTCACCGCTGCGCCGGCGTTCACGGGCGAGTCTGGCCTTGCTGAGGTAGAGGTAGTCCTCGGTGCCGAGTTCGGAGCTGAGGGCCACGGCCCGCTCGAAGGTGGCGATGGCCTGGGGGTACTCGCCGCGCAGGGAGTGGTCGCGCCCGATCGGCAGCAGGCTCATCACCAGCCCCCAGCGGTCGCCCACCTCCTCGAAGCCGCGCAGGGCCTCGGCCCGGGACTCGGCGCCGGTGACCAGGTCGCCCTGTTCGGTGAGGGCGAAGTCCCGTGCCAGGTGGGCGCCGGCCCGCACCCAGGGGTCGGGCGAGGTGAGGGGGTCCTGGTCGGTGGCACCGCCCGGTCCCGATGCGCCGGCGGGGAGAGAGGCGCGGGACATCCGCAGGAGCAGTACGGCCGGGTGGAACTCCCGTGCCGTCGCCGACTCGGCCCGCGCGCCCGGGTGCTCGCCGTCTCCCGGCCGCGCCGCGTCGGCCCCGGTGATCCTCGCCTCGTACCTGTCGAGCTGGGTGCTCATCCCCCTGATCCCCCAGTACCAGAACATCGCCCCGGCGAAGCGTGCGGCCAGGGCCTCGTCCCGGGCATCGGTGACCGAGCGCAGCGCGAACAGGAGGTTGTCGTGTTCGGCGTCGAACACCTCGATCGCACGTAGCTGTTCGCCGGTACGCAGGCGGGGCTCGTGTTCTTCCGCGAGGGCCAGGAAGTACGCGGCGAAGCGCTGGGTGACGGCACCCCCCGGCTCGGCGTCGGCGAGCTGCCTCGCCGCGTACGCGCGTACCGTCTCCAGCATCCCGTAGCGCGGCTCGTCCGCCTCCTCGTCGACGGTGACCAGGGATTTCTCGACCAGGGTGTCCAGGACGTACGGGATGTCGGCGGCCGGAAGCGACGGGTCGGCGCAGACCGCCTCGATAGCGGAGGCGGTCGCGCCGCCCGGGAACACCGCCAGTCTGCGGGCGAGGGTCCGCTCGGGTCCGTCGAGCAGGTCCCAGCTCCACTCGACGAGCGCGAGCAGGGTGCGCTGGCGGGGCAGGGCGATACGGCTGCCGGAGGCGAGGAGGCGGAAGCGGTCGTCGAGGCGCCGCGCGATCTGCTCGACCCCCATGGAGCGGAGCTTCACCGCGGCCAGTTCGAGGGCGAGCGGCACCCCGTCGAGCCGTCGGCAGACCTCGACCACGGCGTCGACGGTCCCGTCGTCGAGCGTGAAGTCCGGCCGGACTCGGGCGGCCCGGTCGACGAAGAGGCGGACGGCGGGCGACCGGGCGGCCTCCGCGGGCTCCGGTGACCCCGTCGGTACGTCCAGGGGGCCGAGGTGGCACAAGGACTCACCCGTGATGGCCAGGGCCTCGCGGCTGGTGGCCAGGATCCGCAGTTCCGGGAGCTGATCGAGTAGTTCGGCCGTGAGTTCCGCAGCCGCCTCGACGAGGTGTTCGCAGTTGTCGAGCAGGAGCAGGGCGTCGCCGCTGCCGAAGAGCCCGGCCATGCGCTCGACCGGGGTGAGCCGCCGGCCCTGGCCCGCGTCGTAGAGGCGGCCGTCGGTGGAGCTGAGGGCGCCGAGTACGGCGTCGGCCAGCTGGTCCGGGGCGCTCACGCCGGCGAGCGGTACGAACCAGACCCGGCCGCGCGCGTGGGCGCGGTCCCGGGTGGCCGCTTCGATGGAGAGCCGGGTCTTGCCCGCGCCACCGGGGCCGACGATGGTGACGAGCCGACTGCGGGACAGCTGGGCGGCGAGCCTGTCCAGTTCGCCGTCGCGGCCGACGAAGCTGGTCAGCCTGGCCGGGAGCCGGCTCGGGGCGGCCTCGGACCGCTCGGCGGGAGCCTCCAGCTCACCGCGCAGCAGGGCCAGGTGGGTCTCCCGCAGCTCGGCCGACGGATCGACGCCGAGTTCGTCACCGAGCCGCTCCCGTATCGCCTCGTACACCGCGAGGGCGTCGGACTGCCGTCCGGCCGCGGACAGCGCCCGCATCCGCAGCTCGGCGACCCGCTCGCTCAACGGCCGCTCGGCACCGGCCGCTTCGAGGTCGGCCAGCACCTCACGGTGGCGGCCGAGCCGCAGTTCGGCATCGCAGCGGTCCTCGGCCGCCGCGGTCCGCAGATCGTCGAGCCGGGTCGCGACGGGGCCGGCGTACGGGGCGTCGAGGACGTCGGCGAGCGCCGCGCCCCGCCACAGCCCGAGCGCCGTGGCGAGCAGCGGGGCCGCCTCCTCGGGCCGCCCGGCCGCGAGTTCCCGTCGGCCCCGTGCGGTCAGTTCCTCGAAACGGTGGGCGTCCACGTCCTCGGCCCGCACCGAGAGCCGGTAGCCGCCGGACGCGGACTCCACCGCCGCACATCCGCGCAGCGCCCTGCGCAGTCGCGACACCAGGGCCTGCAGCGCGTTGGCCGCGTCAGCGGGTGGCTCCTCACCCCACAGGCCGTCGACGAGCGAACCGACGGGCACCGTCCGGCCCCCTTCGAGGGCGAGCCTGGCGAGGAGCATCCGCAGTCGGACGCCACCCACCTCCACCGGTGTCATGTCGTCGGCGTACGCCCGAACCGGTCCGAGCAGCTCCACGCGCACCACGGCGGCCTCCCCCCTGCGGACCGGTCGGCCCCGCGTTCCCGATCATCCACCGACGCCGGGACAGCATCACCCACCCGACGGCCTGGGTAAAGGGCTTTCGGCACCGGACGGCGCCTCGGTGTGCGACAGGGGAAGCCGGCCGTCCGGTCACGCGGTCACGCGGTCACGCGGTCACGGAGGCGCGACGCGACTCTTCGGGGACCGGTGGGGGTCCGCAGGGTCAGAGTTGCCTCGGCAGGGCCCCCTGCGCTGCATGGGCGCGGTCCGGCCCCCTACACCCCCACCGGCACCACCGTGCGGCCCGTGTCGTGGGCGTACAGCGGGGCTCTGTCCCGCAGGGACGCGTGGACGGCCATCTGGGCGTCGCGGCGGCGCTGGGCGGGGCCGTCCGGGAGGTGGAGGACGCCGGCGTTGCCGCGGGAGCCGCGCTGGATCTCGGCGGTGCGGGGGATGCGCAGCGCCTCGTAGCGGGCCAGGCGTTCCGGGACCGCCGGCAGGGAGGCGTGGGCCAGGCACGCGGCGAGGTCCATCGCGTCCTCGACGGCCTGGTTGGCTCCCTGGGCCATGAACGGGAGCATGGGGTGGGCGGCGTCGCCGACCAGGGTGACGCGGTCGGTGGACCAGGCGGACAGCGGTGGCCGGTCGTGCAGCGCCCACTGGTGGGTCGTCCCGACCGCGGCGACGATGTCCGCGACCAGCCCCGTCCAGGTCCCGAAGGCCGCGCGCAGCTCGTCGGGGTCGCCCTCCCGGGACCAGGACTCGCGCGGCGGGGTGCCCGTGGTCAGCGGAACCGTCGCGGCGTAGCTCAGGAACGCGCCGGAGGACACGGGGTAGCAGACGAAGTGACCGCCGGGGCCCAGCCACAGGCGCACCAGGCGCTCGCGGGCCGCGGGCGGCAGCGCGTCCACGGGGACGAGGCCGCGGTAGATGCCCAGCCCGGAGAAGACGGGCTCGTCGCGGCGCAGGGTCTCGCGGACCGTGGAGTGGATGCCGTCCGCGCCGACGACCACGTCGGCCACCGAGGCCGTGCCGTCGTCGAAGGCGAGCCGTACCCCTTGCCCGTCGGGGAGTTCCTCCGCCGTGTTCAGGCGGCGGCCGAGGTCCAGGCGGTCCCGGTCGATCAGGGACAGCAGGGCCCGGTGCAGGTGGGCCCGGTGGATCGTCAGGTACGGCGCCGAGAACATGCGCTCGCACTCCGCGCCGAGCGGCGTGCGGGCGATGGGACGCCCGTTCCAGCCGCGCACCTCCATCGCCTCGATGCGCACCGCGTACTCCTCCAGGGCCGGGCCGAGGCCCAGGCGCAGCAGGGGGCGAATCGCGTTGGGGGACAGCTGCACGCCGGCGCCGACCTCGGCGAGTTCCCGCGTCTGTTCGTGGATCACGTACGGCGTGCCGGTCGCGGTGAGGGCGCCGGCGAGCGTCAGACCGCCGATGCCCGCGCCGATGACGGCGATGCGCGGCCGTTCCCCGTCCCGGGGGCGCCGTTCCGCTCCGCCTTCTGTGCCCAACTGGCCCATCTGCACGTCCGGGACCGCCTTCCGCGTCGTCGCACTGCCCTCGGTGGTGAGCCGAGCATCGGCGACGCGGACGGGTGCGGCAACGCCCGGCGGGCAAGGGCTGACAACTGTCGCCGGGTGCGTGACGGACGTCATCGGTTCGCCGCCGCGTCGGCCGGGGCGGTCCCGGGCGCCCCTACTTTCCTTGGACAGGAAGGCAGTTACGCACCCATCACCCGGAGGCAACCAGTGACACGGCAGCGAAGCACGGGGCGACCGCGGTGACCGCGGTGGCCGTTGAGGGCCTGCTCAAGAAGTACGGCGATCACGAGGCCGTTCGCGGCGTGGACTTCACCGTCGAGGAGAGCGAGATCTTCGCGCTGCTCGGGCCGAACGGTGCGGGCAAGACCACCACCATGGAGATCCTGGAGGGCTTCCGGGACCGTGACGGCGGCAGCGTCCGGGTCCTCGGCCGCGATCCGGGCGTCAAGGCCGACGGCCGGTGGCTGCGCGGCCGGATCGGTCTCGTGCTGCAGGACATCGCCGTGGAGCCCTACCTGTCGGTGCGCGAGACCATCGCCCGGAACGCGGGCTACTACCCCGCCCCGCGCGACGTCGACGAGGTCATCGACCTCGTGGGCCTCGAGGAGAAGCGGGGCGCCAAGGTCAAGGACCTGTCCGGCGGGCAGAAGCGCCGGCTCGACCTCGCGCTCGGCGTGATCGGTGACCCGCGGCTGCTGTTCCTGGACGAGCCGACCACCGGCTTCGACCCGGGGGCCCGGCGCGGCGCCTGGGAGGTCGTGCGGAACCTGCGCGACGCCGGTACGACCATCCTGCTGACCACGCACTACATGGACGAGGCGCAGGCGCTCGCCGACAACGTCGCGGTCATCGCCGGCGGGCGGATCGTCGCCGCGGGGACGCCGGACACCCTCGGCGGGCGGGACAGCGCGCTCGCCCGGATCCGGTTCGCCCTGCCGGCCGGCGCCGCCATCGCCGACGTGCCCCTCGCGGTGACCGACGCCGAGGACGGTCTCGTCACGGCCGAGGCGAAGGAGCCGACCGCCGCGCTGCACCGCCTCACCACGTGGGCGCTCGACCGGGGGACGCCGCTGGAGCGGCTGACCGTGGAGCAGCCGACCCTGGAGGACGTCTACCTGGGGCTGACCAGTTCGTACGCACAGCAGGACGCCTCGACTCCGGCCACCGGGCGGGAACGCCGGGGCCGCCGAAACGGACGGAGCCGCCGATGACCAGCACGCTTCCCCCCACGACCACCGCGGCGGAGCGGCGCGAGGACCGGCGCGGGGGCGCACGGCCCGACGCGCGGGGCTCCCTCGCCCTGCTGGCCCACCAGATCCGCTACGAACAGCTGTCGTTCTGGCGCAACCCGCAGTCGATGGTCTTCACCTTCGTCCTGCCGATCGTGATCATCTCGATCTTCGGTGCCGTGTTCGGCGGCGGCCGGAGCGAGGAGTTCTTCTTCGGTCTGAACGGCATGGAGTACTACACGCCGACGATCGCCGCCGTGTCCGTGCTGGGCGCGTGCTACGGCCAGCTGGCGATCGTCCTCGCGATGCGCCGGCAGACCGGGATCCTCAAGCGGCTGCACGCCACGCCCCTGCCCGCCTGGGTGTACTTCGCGGGGCTGCTGGTGCACTGCGTGGTCGTGAGTGTCGTGGACGTCGCGCTGGTGATCGGCATCGGGAACCTGTACGGCGTCTCCCTGCCGGAGGGCTGGGCCGCGCTCGCGCTGACGCTGGTCCTCGGCGCGGCCAGCTTCTGCGCCCTGGGGGTCGGGGTCGCCTCGCTCATCCGCAACTCCGAGGCGGCGCCCGCGGTGGTGCAGTTCATCCAGTTCCCGCTGGTGTTCATCTCGGGGAGCTACTTCCCGGTCCACGCGGAGTTCCTGAACGACGTCGCCGGTCTGCTTCCGGTGAAGCCGTTCAACGACGCCATCATGGCGTCGTTCACGCAGGACGCGGGGTTCCAGTGGAGGGAGCTGGCGGTGCTCGCCGCCTGGGGTGTCGTGGGCGCCCTGATCTCGGTGCGCAGCTTCCGCTGGGACCCGCGGCCCGAGTAGCCGCACGGACCGGACGCTTCGAGGGGGCCGCCGACGCGGCCCCCTCGGCGTGCGCCCGCGGCGCCGGCGCACGCCCCGGCCCTTCGCGGTCCGGCCCGGCTCGGTCACCCCGGCCGGTCCCGGGCCTTCGACCCGGCCCGCCTCGGCCCCTCCCCCAGCCCCTCCCGGCCCCTCCCGGTCCGTCTCGGCCCGTCTTGGCCCGTCTCGGCCCCTCCCGGCCCGTCTTGGCCCGTCTTGGCCCGTCTCGGCCATCCCCGACCGTCTCTGGCCCGTCCCCCCGGCCTCCGTCCGCCCCCGGACAGCGAGGAGGCCCGGCCGGAGGGGGGTTCCGGCCGGGCCTGTGGGCTGGCGAGCCCGGGGTGGGGGTCAGCCCGCGGGTGCCAGGTCTGGTGCCGGGGCCGTGGCCGGGAAGAGGTGGGACAGCCACGCGTAGGTGCGCAGCTCCTCCAGCAGGCTCAGGCCCAGGCGGTTGTGGAGCATGTGGACGTGGGAGAACAGGAGCATGCCCGGGTGGAGCGGTGTGGCGCGGCGGACGTCGGCCGCGTGGGCGGCCAGGGCCGCGTGCCAGTCGGCGAACGGGCCGTGCGCCCCGGGCGTGACCCGCACCGTCGCGGGGTCCTGCTCGACGTGGGTGACGCGGTCGACGAGCGCGGCCGGGTGCCCCGCGTCGGACGCCCAGGCCCGCCAGGCGTCCAGGCCGCGCGCGAAGTAGGGGGCGCGTTCGGCCGGGTCGCCGAGGGCGACGGCGGCGGACAGCGTGCCGCGCAGCGCGAGCCGGGACCGCCTGCTCTCGTCGGCCGTGGAGGGTACGAGGCCCAGGACCAGCTCGCTGGAGAGGTGGAACAGCGACTCGGCGGCCGGCATGAGGGCAGGGCCTCCGTACCGCTCGTACTCGGGCTCGTACACGGCACGGTGGACGCCGGGCGGGAGCAGGTCCCGCACCGTGGCGTTGGCGCCGGTCTCCCCTGCGGCGGCGAGCCTGGCCGCGCCGTCCCGGTACGCCCGGGGCTCCAGCGGCTCCTCGCCCGGCTGGAGGCGTCCCGCCACGGCGAGCCGGTCACGCAGGTCCTCCTCCAGGCGCGCGTGCGCGGCCGGTGTCAGGTCGGCGACGCGGAGGCGGAGGTGGGGGCCGGACTGCCAGTAGCGGATGAAGAACCACTCGGTCCCGGGCGCCAGTTCGCGGACGGTGGGGCCGATGACGTCGGTGAGGACGCGGTCGTGGGCGCCGCGGGCGGTGGTGCCCAGGTGCAGGTGCCAGGCGCTCCAGCGCCGGGGTGTCGTGGTGGCGGGCATGCGGGATCCTTGTCCGGGTCGGGTGGCGGAGCGGCTCACAGCCGCAGGTCGAGTACGGGGCCCCCGGTCTCGCGGGGTACGCCCACGACGGCGGACAGGACGATCGTCTCGTCCTCGCCCAGGCCGATGACGTCCTTGGTGGGGATCTCCTTGAAGGCCCGCACGGGGCGGGCGAAGAGCCCCGACGCGGCGGCGGCGAGGCAGAGTCCGTGGACGGCCCAGCCGCAGGCGTGCTGGGCGGCGCCCCAGCCGGTCGGTCCGAAGCGGGCGAACAGCTCACGGGGGCGTACGGAGAAGAAGACGGTCAGGGGGGCCTTGGCGACACCGCAGCCGTTGACGGGCGACAGGCCGTAGCCGTAGTTCGCCTCCAGGCCCGCCGGGGCGGTGGGGTCGGCCCGCACCAGGTGGGCGGCGCCGTCGTGGAGCCGGTGGACGCCCGCCGCCAGGCCCTCGACGTGCTGGGTCACGGCGGTCACCGTGACCGCCTCGAAGGCGGCGGCCAGTGCCGGGTGGGGCGGTGGTACGCCGAGCCAGGCGACCGCGGTGGCCAGGTCGTCCGCGGACAGGGGGGCGTGGCGTGCCGCCGAGACCATGCCGTGCAGGCCGCGCGGCATCCGGCCCGAGTGGCGCAGCCACAGGAGTTCGGCCCAGTCGGGTGCGACGCGGGAGGCGGGCAGCGCGGACGGCACGGCCGTGGTGAGGGGTGCCGCCGCCGTCCCGTAGGTCTGGTTCCGGTTGGCGTGGACGACGTCCGTGAGGGAGGGGTCACCGGCGGGCACGGGCTCCTCGGGCACGGGCTCCTCGGGGGCGGTCGCGTCGGCGCCGGAGTACCCGGGTCCGGGCCCCGGCACGGACCCCGGCCCCGGTACGCATCCGGGTCCCGATGCGGGCCCGCCCGCCGTTTCGACCAGCCACGGCAGCGACCACTCCCAGGTGTGTTCCAGGCCCGCCTCGCGCAGCAGACCGCGCGCCCGGCCGCCGGGCGGGGTGAGCGTCGCGGGGATCCCGAAGAGTTCGAGGCCCAGGCTCAACGCGCGCAGGACCATGCCGAGTTCGATGGCCACGAGCGAGCCGCGGAACCACTGGTAGGCGGACGGGATCGCCGTGTACCGGCCGGTGAGGGCGATGCGGGTGGTGGGGGCGCCGGCGGCCGGCGGCGGGCCGGTCAGGGCGTGCCGGGCCGGCTCCAGGAGCCGCCAGGCGCCGCCGTCCCCGCCCACGAAGGCGTGGACGGGGAAGAGGCAGCGCGGGGAGGCGTACGGGCGGTGTTCGTTGTACGGGTTCTCCGGTTCGCGGCGCAGCGGCGCGAAGGCCGTGGTCAGGGCGTGCGCCAGGGCGTCCGGCTCCGCCGCGGTCCGGCGCCGCGCCGGGACGTGCGGGTACGGCACAGCGGACAGCCGTGCCGTGGTCCCCAGCGGCAGGGTGGTGCTCGGCCCGGCCGGGCGCGGTGGCGGGGGCGGCACGTGGGTGTCGGGGGGCGGCGTGCTCGCCCAGGTCCAGGGGGGCGGCTCGGGGTGGTCCACGCCCCTGCCGTACGCGTACCAGAGGGGCTCGCGGGCGATGCTGTTGTCGCCCTCGGGCCCCGGCAGGTCGACCGGGGCGCGGCGGGTCCACCCGGGTGCGGGGGCGGTCACGGGAACGGGTGGGGGTCGTAGGGGATCGCCCGGTGCTCCTGGCCGGTGCCGCGCAGCGCGGCGCGGAGCCGGGGCAGTCCGTCCAGGCGCTGCTGCGCGTGGCCGAAGCACATCGGCACGATGCCGGGGACGACGGCACGGGCGACGGCCATCCCCGCGTCGGCGTGCTCGCGGCTGGTCTGGTCGACGATGACGACGCGGTCGAGTCCCGCGTCGGCGAAGAGCGAGGCGACGTGGCGCAGGGTGTCGCGCACATCGCCGTGCGCGGCGCGTTCGAGCCGGCCGGGCCAGTCGGGGAACGCCTCCTCCAGGGTGACGGCGGGGCCGCCGAGCCCGGCCAGGGCGCGGTCGCGGGTCTCTGGCAGCGAGGAGAAGCGGACGTGGTCCTCCAGCTCCTCGACCAGCCACGGGTTCTCGACCATCGGCTCGACCTGTTCGCGGGTCCAGTCGACCGGGTTGGTGACGAGCTGAGCGACCTCGCGCAGGGCGCCGCGGATCGCGGCCTCGGGATCGGCGCCGGAACCGGCGGACGAGAACGTCGCCGGGAAGGGGTTCTCCTCGTTCACTGCGATGACCCACACCACCGGCAGGGCGATGTCCCGGGTGGCGACGAGCAGGTGGACGTCGAAGCCCCGCGAGCGGATCAGGTCGATCATGGCCCGGCTGGTGGGGTCGGTCAGGGCGGAGACGGGGATGTGCGGCAGCGGCGCGGCCCGGTACCAGGAGGTCAGGAACGCGTCGCGCTCGGCGACCTCGAACAGCGAGTGCAGGGCCGCTTCCTCGTAGTTGGCGCCGACCGCGCAGCCGCTGGAGCAGTCGAAGAAGTAGTGCCGCCGGTTCGCGGCGCCGGCGACCCGGGCCGCGCGGCGGTCCCTGCGGAAGGCGTACTCGTACTGGTAGAAGGCGTGGTCGGCCGGGACGAGCAGGGGGCTGCCGTCGGCGAGGTCGTGGCCCCAGGCCCAGTCCATCGGGGTGTCCGCCGTGAACGGCGTGGCCCGGCTGGTGGGGTGGGCGAGCTGCTCGGCGGTGTAGCGGCCGAGCGTGTCCGGGTCGATCGCGTGCTCGGCGACGTCACGGTAGGAGGCCCCGGTCACCAGGGGGATGTCGTACGGGTATCCGCCGAGGCGCTCGTACGCCTCCAGGATGGCGACCGGTTCGGTCTCCTCGAAGGTGCGGGCCCTGCCGTGGCCCATCGCCGGGGCGTCCGCGACGACGGCCATGCTCATCGCGAACGGGGCGTGGGACTCGCGCAGGATCGCGCGGACCGGGCCGAAACGGTCGTCGACGAGCCGGTCGCGCAGGAAGCCGGGCTCCCCGAGACGGCTGGCGGCGGTGCGAGTGGCGTCGCCGGGGGCCGCGGGACGGGAGCGGAGCGGGCGCGGGGCCGGGGGCCGGGTGCTCACCAGGTCCTCGGGGGCCGGGCCGCACACCGGGCAGTGGAAGCTGCGGGCGATGCGGTGGCGGCGGGTGCCGCGCACGGTCACCGAGTACGCCTCGCCCGGCGCCAGCGGGTGGTCCGCCAGGTGCGCGAGGCCGGTGCGCAGCAGTTCCGGCAGCACGGGTGCGGGGGCGGCGGGGACGCGGACGGCCTGGGTGAGGTCGCCCACGAGGGGGTGGTCGAGGACGGTGCGTTCGCGGACTTCGGCGCAGGCGGCACAGCCGGAGCCGGTGCCGGGCACCCACAGCGGGCCGACCATGACCTCGTCGTCGTACACCCGCACCGACAGGTGCGGGCCGTCGGCCGCCGCGTCGGTCCGGGCGCGTTCCCAGTCGAGGTCCCAGCCGAGGTTGACCGAGACGGTGGCGCCGGTCGCGCGTGCGAGCGGGGCCAGTGCGGGCAGCCAGTCGTCGTGGGTCGCGGCGGGCAGCGCGGGGCCGGGTCGCACCGGCCCCGCCGTACGGGGTTCAGTCGTCGGCATCGGCGGGCTCCTGTGCGGGGAGGGCGGTCACCGGGCCGTACCAGAACGGGACGGTGTTCAGCACGGGGTCCGTGCGGTGCGCGTGCCCCCGGTACGCGGCGAGCGCGGTGAGCTGCTTCCTCAGTGCGGTACGGGTGGTGGCGTCGGTGGTCAGCAGGGCGTCGGTGGAGAGGGGGGTGACGGTGGCGTCGGTCTGGGCGCCGGCGAGGGCCGTGCACACCGCGGAGTACGTGGCGTCGGCGGCGGTGGGGCCCCAGCCGGCGCCGAGGGGGCGTCCGTCGACGGTGACCTCGGCCAGGAGCCAGTCGACTCCGTCGGGGCGGGCGAGGGTGAGGGCCGGCTCGGCCGGGGCCAGCCGGGACCGCAGGGCGTCGAGGATGCGCTCGGCCTCGGCGTGCGGTGCCGGTCCGACGGCGGGTTCGGTGTGCCACGTGCCGTGGTTCTCGGCGAGGTGGCGCAGTGCGCCGTCCAGGAGCCAGTGCTCCCGGGTGAGGCCGGCGGCCGGTGTGCCGGACGGTTCGTGCGCGCGGGTGCGCAGGGCGTCCAGGGCGGCGGCGATGGTCGCGGTCTCCTGGTGCCCGGCCCACGCGGTCAGCGTGCCGGTGCGGTCCGCGCGGTGTTCCACGGCCCGCAGGGCGAGGGGCATCTGCGGCAGCCGCTCGCCCTGCGCCACGCTGAACAGGCCGGTCCAGCGGGTGGCGACGGCCCCGGCCGACGCGAGCGCGTCCTGCGGGTCGGGCAGGGGCTCGGCGGGAGCGTCGTCGAGCCGGACGGTGACCGCTTCGGTCACGGGGTCGCCCGTGACGGTGACGCGGTCGGTCGTCAGGTCGGGGCCGTGGACGACGTGGGCCTCACCGGGCTCCGCGACACCCGTGAGGGTGTCGGCCAGGAGCTGTGCGGCGAGGGCGCCCGCGAGGGAGTGCGCGACCGGTCCCGCCGCGGGCCCGACCCCTTCGGCCGCGGCCCAGGCGAGGGCGCGGTCGCGGAAGACGACCCAGGCGTCGGGCGTCGCGCCGACGGGCCCCACGAGGACGACTCGGGAGCCGAGCAGCACGGGCACGCGCATCGTCTCCTCCTGCTCGGCCCAGACCTCGTCGTCGCCGAGGAACTCGACGACGACACGCGGGTCACCGCCGGTGCCACGGACGGGGCTCGCACCGGGGTCACCGTCAACCGCCGGGGCGCCGACGGGGCTTTGACCGACGCCGTACTCACCCACCGGGACGCCGACGGGGCTTTGACCGACGCCGTACTCACCCACCGGGACGCCGACGGGGCTTTGACCGACGCCGCGCTCAGCCACCGGGACGCCGGTGGGGCTTTGGGCGCCGAAGAGCTCAACCACCGCGCCGTCGCCGGGGCTTTGCGTGGTGCCACGTTCACCCGCCGGGGCGCCGACGGGGCTTCGGGTGGCGATGTGCTCGACGACCGTGCGGCCGACGGCGCTCCGCGGGGTGCCGCGCTCAACCGCCGGGCCGCCGGCGGCGCTTCGGTCGACGCCGCGTTCCACCGTCGGAGCGCCGACGGGCATCAGGGCGGGGTCGGCGTACATGGCCGGGTCGCAGACCGGGACGGAGGGAACCGGTGGGGGTGGCGGTGTCGTGCGGGTGAGTCCGGCCCGGAGCAGGCCGCGGCGGGCCGGCTCGGTCGCCGTGGCGGGGCCGCGCAGTTCCACCCGGGTGCGTCGCAGCCGTTCGAACGCCGCGTACGGGTCGTCGAGGTGGGCGGCGAGCCGGGCCAGGGTCTCGGGATGGCGGGCGCGCAGCTCCGCGGAGGGCTCCGGCGCGGTGAACGCCGCCGGGTCGAGGAGCAGGCCGTTCTCCCGGAGCTGGGCGACGAGGTACCGCACGGCGGGCCGGGCCCGTTCCGTGCCGAACTCCGTGACCAGCGCGTCCTCCGTCGTACCGGTCTCCAGCAGGGGCATGCAGCCCTCGGCCACCGCGTACAGGACGTCCGAGCCGCGCAGCACGAACTGCCCGCGCGTCCCGCCGAAGTAGACGCCCCCGGGGACCGGCGCGCAGTGCAGGCCGGGACGGGTCCTGAGCAGGGGGCTCGCGGCCGGTGCGGGGGCGATGTCCCTCGCCGCTTCGGTCAGTGTCACGACCGTACTCCTTCCGATGCCGTGTGCTGCGGGGCGTACGTGAACCTGCCGCCGGCCGTGCGGCCGACCTCGAGCACCCACTCCGTGGCGTGCGTGCCGTCCGTCACGCCGGGCAGCGCCTCCTCCAGGTAGCCCGCGCCCTCGCCGCGGCGCTCCAGCATGCGCGGCAGCACCCGCACCGCGAGGGCGCTGGACAGGTCGACGTACTGCGGCTTCTGCTGGAGCCGCTTGGACTGGACGTCGGGGGCGCCGACCGACAGCGGGCCCTCGTCGTCGGGCGCCGACTTGATGACGACCTCCTCGGGGACGCCGTGCCGCGCCCGCCACGCCGTCAGCGCGAGCAGCCGCTCGTGCTCGTCGGGGCCCGCGGCCACCGCCTCGTCCAGTTCGGTGCCGCCGTACCAGCGGCGCCGGCCGATGACGACGTCGCCGACCGTCATCCGGGGCGCGGGCCGGGTGCCCTTTCCGTCCCAGGGGGTGGCGGCGTGCCAGGAGTTGGGGAGGCTGTTGAAGAGACGGCCACTGATGACGAGGCCGGAGGCCACCGACAGGGGTGGTGGGAACAGGCCCGGGTGCCCGGTGCCCAGCGGCAGCACCCGCAGGGGCGTTCCGTCCGCGTCCTCGACGCGCAGCGTGTCCGTCTGGGGGTCGTGCGCCAGGCGCAGCCCGAACCAGTCCTCGGGGGTGAGGCCGCCCGGCAGGACGGGCGTGTGCGCGTTGACGTTGAGGCGGTGCAGGCCCAGGTCCTCCGTCACCCGGGCGCCGTCGTGGCCGTAGAAGCGGTTCAGGCGGGCGGCGAGCCGGGGCAGGGCCCGGCCGCCCTGACGGCGGTCGGCCTCCAGGAACCGCGCGTACAGCATGCCGTGTCCGGGCAGTCCGTCGTTGAGGACGAGCCGGTCGCCGGCCTGCTGGAGCAGCACCCCGTAGATCAGCGGGTCCTGGCGGAAGCGGTCCGGCAGCGTGCGGGTGAGGTCGGCGACGTCCCCCGCCGACAGCGCGAGGGTGTCCGCGCCGGCCTGCGCCGTCTTGGTCAGGAGGGCGTGCACCTCCTCGGACAGCTCGCGGCGCAGCAGGTACATGCGCTCCAGGCTGCCGTCGGCGGGGCCGAGGCCGGTCAGTGCCGTGGCCTCGCCGGTGCCCTGCGGTCCGTACACCGCGGCCATCGCGGCGGCCCGCCGGGACACCTCGCCGACGATGTGGGCGGCGTGCTCGGCCAGCGGCACGTTCGCCCCCGCGCCGAACCGTTCCACGAAGGCGGCGGTCATCAGCACCCGTACGTCGTGCAGCCAGTCGAAGACGGAGAGCAGCTCCACCGCGGGGCCGACGTCGGCCAGCGGCGCGTGCCAGTCGGCGGAGGCCACCTTCAGCGGCGGCATGACGTAGTCCTCCTCGACCGTGACGTGGGCCGGGCGGCCGGCCGCCTGGCTGAACCGGCCGAGGTCCGCGCGCAGTCCGGCCAGGGCCGCGCCCCGCGCGGACGCGGGCGTGTCGGCCAGGCGGGGCAGCGCCGAGCGCACCTTGTCCGCCAGCGCCCCGACGGCGGCGGCCCGGTCGGTCGCGGGCAGCACGGGCGTGAGCAGGTCGTCGTAGTCGGCGCGGGCCGCGCTCTCCTCGGACCGGTGGAACGTGCACAGCACGCCCTGCCGCAGCGCCTGCCGCACCCGCCGGTCGGCCTCCTCCGCGGAGCAGCCGGCGCGCCCGGCCACGTGGGCGACGACGGCCGGGAACCGGCGCGGGCCCATGGACAGCGCGTCGAGCAGGTCCTGCACGGGGCCGTCGAGGGGCAGGGCGAGGCGGCGCATGCCCTGCTCGGTGAGGTTCAGGAAGAACAGCTTGCCCGCCTCGGGGTCCGGCGCGGAGGTCGGCGGAACACCCACCCACAGCTCGGACAGCTCGGCGTCCCGGGCGGCCGGCAGCCCGCCGAGCACGTAGTGGAGCATGACCCGGTCCAGCCCCGGCACGGCCCGGGCCCCGGTGAAGGAGACCTCGCCGGGCCGCACCGCCTCGCGGTCGGACGCGGGCGCCGGCTCCGCGATGCCGACGGCGGTGAACCGGGAGAGCGGGCTGGTCCGCACCATGGCCCGTGTCACGTACTGGATCAGTCCGCGTTCCGACTTGCGGGTACGGGCGGACACCTTGCCCGGTCCCTCCACCGCGCTCCGGTAGCGTTCCGCCTCCTGGTGCACCTCGGGGGCGACGAGCGCGAGCGAGCGCAGCAGGTCGTCGTCGCCGAGCAGGCGGGCCAGGACCGCCCGCTCGCGGTCGGACGCGGCCGGGTACCCCTCGGTCACGGCGGTGCGCAGGCGTTCCCGCTCCTGGTGGGCGGCGAGCCAGCGCCTCACCGCCGGCGTGCGCGCCTCGGGGCTCTCGGGCGCCTTGCGCGGGGCACGGCCGTTGTGGATGGCCCGGCGCAGCGCGATCAGCTCGCGGCGCTCGGTGTCCGATTCCACGGCGCCGATGCGCTCGTACAGCTCCTGCGAGCAGAGCTCCGCCGCCGCGGCCAGCTCGGCCTCGGACTCGGTGAGCTCCCGGAGCAGGCGGCGCTGCTCCGGGTCGGCGAGGCGGCTTCTGCGCAGCGGGTTGACGCGCAGGAACCACTGGGGTTCGGGCGTGGTCATCGCGTGTCTCCCGTCGGTTCGGCGGAGGCCGTCCGGTCCAGCCGGTCCCGCCAGGTGGAGCCGAGCACCTCGTCGACGGTCTCGGCGAGGGCGAAGCACATGTAGTAGCGCTGCATCGGCGGGACGGTGAGCAGCGGAAGCTGCTGGTAGAACAGGTTCGTCAGGAGGCGGTAGGCGGCGAAGAACGGCGACGGGGTGCTGATCACGCCCGATCCGTGCACGGTGCGGTGGAAGTCGGTGTCCGGCTGCGCGCCGCGCGGCACCACCGTCGGGGCTCCGGGCGGGCCCATCTCGCGGCGGTCGAATCCGTCGCCGACGGAGTCGAGCAGCTCGCCGGTGAGGGTTCCGGCGGCCACGGCGCTGTCCAGGACGCCGGCGGAGTACGCGAAGGCCGTGCGCCACTGGGCGGCGCCCGGTGAGACCTCGCCGCTCAGCCGCTGTTCGACCACCGCGCGGAGTGCGGGCGCGTCCTTGGCGAGCCGTTCCCGGAAGGCGGGCCGCATGTCCTTCGTCGGTGCCGCCCAGGCGAAGAACGCCTCCACGTGCGACCGGGGCGAGAAGACGCCGTAGGCCGGGCCGAGGGCGTGCGTGTCGACGAGCGCGGCGAACGCCTCCGCGAGGCGGACGGTGCCGCTGCCCGGCTCCTCGGCCATGCCCTCGATCATCGACAGGACCGGAGCGGTGAGGGCACCGTGCACGACGCCGCGCAGGGCGTCGAGACGCGGCTCGCGGGAGCGCAGGGCCGGGTCGTCGGGGCCGACGCGTTCGACGGCACCGTGCTCGCGCAGCGGCAGGTACGGCGGCTGCACTCCTTCGAGCCGGCCGAACTCCCGCGCCTGGTCGAGGTAGTTCTCCTCGGTCAGGGCCCGGCTCGGGTCGAGCGGGCCCGCGTCGAGGCCGGCCAGCACGGCGGACCAGTCGACGGCCCCGCCCGGTGCCCCGCCCCCGACCGGCGCGAGCACGTCGACGTGCGGTCCGTGCAGCCAGCCGCGGCGCACCCGCACTCCGGGCACGCCCCGCCCGGTCAGCGCGCGGACGGCCGGGACGACGTGCCGGGCCAGCCAGGCCGGCGTCACCGGCATCCGAGTGTGGAGCCGCACTCCCGTCAGGTCGGCCGAGTCCGGCCTCACGGCAATGCGCTCCGGAGCGTCTACCCCCATGTCCTTCGCACCTTCCGAGGAGAAATCGAGAACGTGAAACACATCATTCGCGTCGCGCGTCGTGAGAAAAGAAGAAAGTGCCCTGTGCTGACATTCGTCACGATTTCCGTGACACCGTGGGCGGCCTGATCCGAAGGCTCGTCCGGCGACGCATTCTGCGACTCGGCCAGCGACTCGAGGCGGCGGCAGATCGAGGGCGGTCTCCGGAGGTTCAGGGCCTGGCCAAAACCCGCCACGGCGCTGTGCGGTCGATGTACCCTCCGCCAATGACGCCTACCTCGACGCCGTCCGCTTCGTCCACCGCGGACGCCGAGTGCCTCGCGCTCACGCGCAGTCTGCGCCGCAGGGGCACCCTCGTCCTCTCCCTGTTCGGTCTGCTGTGGGCCTTCGCGGGGGCCTCCGGCACCGGTTCGGCGACGGACGTCGTGCCCCTGGCGACGGAGGCCGCGGCGCTGCTGGTGACGGCGGGGGCGCTCTACCTCGGCTACCGCGAGGGCGCGGCGCCCTCCCCGCGGAACGTCGACCTGCCGCGGAAGTGGGCGCGTGACGTGGGCATCGTCAACAGTGTGGAGCTGGTGGCGATCTTCGCGGTGATCGCCGCGGCCAACGCCTCCGGGCGTGCCGGCCTCGTCCCCGTGGGCATCGCCCTCGTCGTGGGCCTGCACTTCTTCCCGCTGGCCCGTCTCTACGACCAGTGGCAGTACCGGTGGACGGCCGCGCTGCTGACCCTGGTCGCGGTCGTCGGGTTCGTGCTCTACGCGGCGGGGCTGACGGACGAGACCGTGCGCGTGGTGACGGGCCTGGCGTCCGCCGTGGTGCTGTGGGCCTCCGCGTACCACCTGGCCCTGCGGGGCTGACTCCCCGGGCCGGCCGGCCGGAAACGAACGCAAGGATGTGCCCGACCGACCGGCGGGGCCGGGCAGGCGCATCCTTGAGCGTTCCTCACGTGGTGCCGTGGCTCACGCCAGGTCAGCAGGCCGAGCAGGTGCTGGAGGACGACGAGGAGGTGCCGATCGAACCGCTGGAGGCGCCCATCTCCGGCAGCGCCACACCGTCGGCGACCTCGAGGGTCTCCAGCTCGTCGGCGTCGAAGCCGTCGAACGCCGCGTCGTCACCGGTCTTGATGTCGTTGATGCTCATGTCGGTGGTCCTTTCCTGAACCGTGGGTGGGGTGGGTCAGCAGGCCGAGCAGGTGCTGGAGGACGAGGACGAGGTGCCGATCGAACCGCTGGAGGCGCCCATCTCCGGCAGCGCCACACCGTCGGCGACCTCGAGGGTCTCCAGCTCGTCGGCGTCGAAGCCGTCGAACGCCTTGTCGTCACCGGTCTTGATGTCGTTGGCGGTCATTTCGCTTTCCTTTCGGTCGGTGGAGAGGAATCCCGTGGTGGGATTCCGTGGAGGGATTCCGTGGAGGGATTCCGCGAGGGAATCCCGCAGGGGAATCCCGCCTATCGTGTCACCGAGGCCTTCCGGAGTATTTCCCGTCCGGCTTCGCTATCCATATTGCTCGGCCCACCACCCCCGCACCAGGGTTTCCGCCCGCCGGCTGACATTTATCACGCGCCGAATGACGTTTCTTCGCTGCGGGGACCACCCCGGGAGCCGGAATCCGGAAGTGCCCATTCAGGGCTGTTCACCATGTGCCATTCCCTGCCCGGATCCTGCGGAATGCCGGCGTCCGGCTCCGGGGTGCCGAGCAGGAAATCACCGACGGACGACTCCTGGAGGTAGTCCAGCCCCAGCACCCGGGCGGACAGGTCGGCGTCGCCGTTGCCCAGCCCACAGGGCGCCAGCGCCATCGCCGTGGCCACCAGGTACATGGTCTGGTAGAGCACCCCGGTGTGCCGCAGCGTCGTCGCGTACGCCATGGCCCGGTACTTCCACGCCATGCGCTGGAACCTGGAGGTCACTGTGAACAGCACGTCGGGGTGGACCTCGGAGCCGACGGACCGCGACGCCACGCCGAGCAGGGAACGCCGGTCCTCCTCGGCCCCGTTGACGAGCACGAGACGGTGCGCGTACGAGTCGTAGTGGTAGATGCCCGGCGCGATCCCCTCGCAGCGCAGCACCGTGACGTACAGCTCCAGCTCGTAGAGCGAACCCCCGCTCGGGTACGGCCGCGAGACGACCTCGTCCCGGTCGGGGTCCTCGGGGCCGGGGGTGTGGTGCACCCGGACGCGCTGCACCCGGTACAGGAACTCCCCGAGTTCGCGGCCCGTCAGCGCCCGCCGGCCGAAAGCGCGGTGGGAGCGGCGGGTCTCGACGGCGGTGGTCAGGGACGGGTCGCGGGCTTCGAGGTCCGCGCGTCGCGGCCGGAACAGCTCGACCGCCGGCCCCTCGGGCGCCGGCTTCACGGCGGGCCGCGGGGCGATCTCACCGCGGTAGGGGTACACGGCGCCGAACGCCTCGTCGTAACGGCCGGAGCGGACACGTGAGTGGAACAGCAGGTCGTGGAAGTCCCACTGCCGCAGCTCCGGCTCGGCGTCGGAGGCGAAGGTGCCGTCCGGCCCGGCGAGTTCGGCGAAGCCCAGGCCGACGAGGTGCCCCAGGACGTCGAGGGTCTCCGCCTCGCTCAGCCCCGTGACCTCGCCGGCCCGGACCGCGGGTCCCGGCTGCCCCAGCGCCGCCGTGAGCTCGCGGGCGGCGCGGTCGGTGAGCACGGCGCGGAACTTCACGAGGGGCGACTCCAGGACGAGCACCCCGTCGCGGCTACGGCAGAAGGCGAACCGCGAGAGACGGACGCGGGCGTCGGCGGGCACGGCCGTGATCCGGTGCCCGGCGTCCCGTGCCGTCGGCTCCAGCCGGACCAGCTCCCGGCGCAGCGGCCGCTGGTCGTGGGTGAGGACGCTGTGCGCCAGCAAGTGGGCGGCGCGGGCCAGGAGGGCGTCGGCCCGCTCCCGCTCCGCGGCGTCCAGGCCCTCGTACAGTTCCTCCTGGAGCAGCGGTCCCCCGGCCAGGCGGTCCAGCACGGTGCGCAGCGGGCCGCGGACCGGACGCAGGGCGAGCGAGGTGACGGGCCCCCGCAGCAGCGCGGTGCCCGTGGCCTCGTCGAACTCGACGCGCACGTCGGTGCGCAGGGCGCGGGCGGGGGGTCCGGCGGGGGACCGGGCGGGTTTCTTCGTGGGCGGGGGAATCATCGGGCCTCCGGTGCGGACTCGGGCGGACTGGACTGGGCGAAATCCACTCTGACGGCCGCTACACCTTCTCCGTCCTTACCGGGCACACCGAATGACAGTCACCATTCCGGCTCGTGACCGAGGTCATGGAATGCGTGACACATGACAGGTACGTCCCTCATTCGCTCGGCCTTTCGACGCCGAAAGCCCATGCTCGGGACAGGAATTCACGCGCCGCCGTCCACCGCCGTCCCGTGGCTCAGGCGCACCGAGGGAGAAGGAAATCCTGTGTTCACTCGTCGACATGCGATACGTCTTGGCCTGACCACCGGCGCCGTCGGGGCGGTCGGTGCGGCGGGCGGGGTCTTCCGGACGCTCACCACCGGGCAGCGCGCCGGGCAGCCGGCCACGGCGCCCGTCGCGGCCTCGGCCGCCGAAACGGCGTCGGCAGCCGGGACGGCATCCGCCGCCGGGGCCGTCGAACCGTTCTCCGTGCCGCTGACCGTACCGCCGGTCCTCGCCCCGTACCTCAGGACCAGACGCGCCGACTACTACCGGATCACGACGCGCCGCGCCGCCGCGGAGATCCTGCCGGGCACCCGCACCGACGTCCTGACGTACAACGGCTCGTTCACGGGCCCCACCATCCACGCCCGCACCGGCCGGACCACGGTGATCCAGCAGGTCAACGAGCTGGACATGCCGACCTCGGTGCACCTGCACGGCGGTAACAACCCCGTGGAGCACGACGGCGGCATGATGGACACGATCGCGCCGGGGCGCAGGCGCACCTACGTGTACGAGAACAAGCAGCCGGCCGCGACCCTGTGGACGCACGACCACGCGCACCACATGGAGTCCGAGCACGTCTACCGGGGGCTCTCCGGGCTCTACCTGCTGCGCGAAGCGGTCGAGGACCGGCTCGGGCTGCCCTCGGGGAAGTACGACATCCCCCTGGTCCTGCGGGACGCGGACTTCGACGAGAACGCCGCGATGGTCTACACGATGGACGACGCGGAGAACCGCACGACGATCCTGGTCAACGGCAGGCCGTGGCCGTACCTGCGGGTCGAGGGCCGCAAGTACCGCTTCCGGCTCGTCAACTCGTGCAACCTGCGCATCTTCGTCCTCGCGCTGTCCGACGGCACGGCCACCCAGCACCCCGTGCAGCAGATCGGCTCCGACGGCGGCCTCCTCACGGCCCCCGCCGAGACGCCCGTCCTCGTCCTGTCCCCCGGCGAACGCATCGACTTCGTCGTCGACTTCTCGAAGTACGCGCCCGGGACCCGGCTCTCCCTCGCCAACATGCTGGGCCCCGGGCCGACCGAACTCGTCGGCCAGGTCATGCGGTTCGAGGTGGGCCGGCCGACGGCCGACCGCAGCCGGGTGCCGGACACGCTCGCCGCGCTGCCGGCGCCGTCCTCGCTGCCGAAGCCGGCGGTGGAGCGCTCCTTCGACCTCACCATGGACGAGCCGGGCACCGGCGGTCACCAGGCCTACATCAACGGAAGGACCTTCGACCCGGACCGCGTCGACACCCATGTCGAGTGGGGCACCAGCGAGGTGTGGACGGTCACCAACAAGAGCGCCACCATCCCGCACAACTTCCACACGCACCTGGTGCAGTTCCGCATTCTGGAGCGCGACGGGCAGCCCCCCTATCCGGCCGAGGCCGGCCTGAAGGACACCGTGCTGCTCTTTCCGGGACAGACGGCGAAACTCCACCTCACCTTCGATTCGCACCGCGGCGTGTATCCGTACCACTGCCACATGATCGACCACAGCGCCATGGGAATGATGGCGCAGATGAAGATCTCCTGACGCGGATCCCCGGCGCCCGACCGCGCGCCCGCGCACGGCCGTCGAGGACACGGCCGACACGGAGAACGCGCGTCCCCACGGAGAGCACGCGTCCCTACGGAAACGCGCGACCCCACGGAGAGCACGCGTCCCCACGGAAACGCGCGACCCCACGGAGAGCACGCGACCCCACGGAAACGCGCGGCTCACGCAGAAACGCGCGGCTCGTACAGAGAGGAGCACGACCATGCATTCCCGCACCATCGCCCGTCCTTACGCGCGTCGCGTGCTCGCCGCGCTGGAGCGTGACCCGGACCGCGTCGTCCTGCGCCGTCCCGGCACGGCCGTGACGGCGGGGGAACTGAGGGCGTCCACCCTGGGCGCCTCCGCTCTGCTGCACACCCACGGCGTCGGCCCCGGAACCACCGTCGCCATCCTGACCGGGCCCAACCACCCGCTGATGCTCAGCGCCCGGTACGCCGTGCACCTGCTCGGCGCCACCTCCGTCTACATCCGCTCCATGAACCCGCGCACGGACACGGAGACCTTCCCGCTCGCCACCCAGGCCGGGCTGCTGCGTGACCTGGACGTGTCCCTGCTGCTCGTGGACGGCGCCGACGAGGACGTCGCGGCGTGCGGCCGCCGGCTGGCGCGGCGCCGTCCCGGCCTGACCGTCCTGCCGATCCCGCGCACCGCCGACGGGCACGACACCGTGCCGGACGCGCCGCCGCCCCGCCCCGACGACCTGGCCGTCGTCGACTTCACCAGCGGCAGCACCGGCCGGCCCAAGATGGTCGCGCAGCGCCACGACACGCGGGAACACCTCGTCGCACGGCTCGCCGACGGCCTCGACCCCCGCGGTCCGGCGACCCTGCTGTCCGTCACCCCCATCAGTCACACCACGGCGCCGATGGCCGACGCCGTGCTGTGCGGCGGCGGAACCGTGGTGCTGCACGACGAGTTCGACGCCGACGCCACCCTGGCGGCCATCGCCGGCCAGCGGGTGACCGACGTCTACCTGGCGGTGCCCCACCTGTACCGGCTCCTCGACCACCCGCTCGTCACCTCGTACGACCTCTCGTCGCTGCGCCGCGTCACCTACAGCGGCACCCCGGCCGCCCCCGACCGCGTCCGGCAGGCGGTGCGCATCCTCGGCGACGTGCTGATCCAGGTGTACGGCACCACGGAGGCCGGCGGCATCAGCAGCCTGACGCCACTGGACCACCGGGAGCCCGAACTCCTCGGCTCGGCGGGGCGGCCCTTCCCCTGGGTGCGGGTCGAGATCCGCGCACCGGGCTCGGGCACCGGGCTGGGGCGGGGGCAGAGCGGCGAGATCTGGGTCTCGTCCCCGACCGTGTCGGCCGGTTACCTGGACGACGCGGAGCTGACCGAGGCCACCTACCGGGACGGCTGGCTGCGCACCGGCGACCTCGGCCACTGGGACCGCTACGGCTATCTGCGCCTGGACGGCCGGGTCGGGGACGTGATCAAGCACGGCGGCCTGAAACTCGACCCGGCCGCCATCGAGGCGGCGCTGCTCGGGCATCCGCAGGTGCGGCAGGCAGCGGTGTTCGGCGTGCGGGACGAGGACTTCGTCGAGCAGGTGCACGCCGCCGTCGAGTTGTACTCGGGTGCCGGGCACACCTCCTGCGACCTGCACGACTACGTCGCGGCCACGCTCACCCCCGAGCACGCCCCGGTGGCCGTCTCGGTGTGGCCCCGGCTGCCGCTCACCCCGTCCGGGAAACCGGACCGCGCGCGGCTGCGCAGCCTGGCCGTGCCCGTACGGTCCCGGCCTCCCGGGCCGGGTGACGGCTCCCTGGGACGAGGTGTGCCGACCGGCGCACCGATCCGCGCAACAGAAAGGGCGCTCCATGACCGGATTCGGCCACTTCGCCAGGTCACTGAGGCTGCGGCGGCTCTACCGCCACAGCACCGCCGGCCTGATGATCACCCCTCTCGACCACTCGATCAGTGACGGACCCGTGGTGCCCAAGGGCACGACCCTCGACCAGCTCGCCGGGCAGCTCGCCGCAGGCGGCGCCGACGCGGTCGTCGTGCACAAGGGCAGCGTTCGCCACATCAGCCCCGAGCGGTTCGCCGCGATGTCACTGATCATCCACCTCAACGCGTCCACCAGTCAGGCCCTCGACCCCAACGCCAAGTACGTGGTGACCCAGGTCGAGGAGGCCCTGCGGCTCGGAGCGGACGCGGTCAGCGTCCACGTCAACCTGGGCTCGGACGACGAGCGGCAGCAGATCGGCGACCTCGGACGGATCGCCGACGCCTGCGACCGGTGGAACCTGCCGCTGCTCGCCATGGTGTACCCGCGCGGTCCGCGGGTCACCGACCCGCGCGACCCCGCCATGGTGGCGCACGCCGTCACCGTCGCCTCCGATCTGGGCGCGGACCTGGTCAAGACCGTCTTCCTCGGCTCCACCGCGGAGATGCTCGACCTCACCGCGGCCTGCCCGGTGCCCGTTCTCGTCGCGGGCGGCCCCGCGATGGCCACCGAGCAGGACGTGCTCGCCTACGTCCGTGACGCCCTGGCCGGCGGAGCGGGCGGGGTGGCGATGGGCCGCAACATCTTCCAGGCCACCGACCCGCGCCGGCTCGCCGCCCAGGTGGCCCGCCTGATCCATCACTTCCCGGAGCAGCACTTCGGCACGGTCGGTTTCCCGGCCGACGCCGACCCGAACCAGCGACTGACCCCCGACCACCTCTCGGACCTGACAGGAGACCCGCATCATGACGGACGCCAAACTGTGCTGGCTTGACATCCGCGGCGCCGGCAACGCCACGGCCGCGATCCTCGAGGAAGCCGTGCACCAGCGCATCGACGGCATCGTCGCCGCCGACCCGGCCGCCTTCGAGGGACTGCCCCCCACCGTCCGCAAGGTCCTGCTCCACGAGGGCGGCACCGACACCGTCCCCGCGGACCTGGGCGCGACCGACCTGGTGATCGTCCCGGGCGGCAAGGAGGAGCGGGCGGCGCTCCAGGAGGCCCACCCGGACGTGGAGTTCGGCCGGTACGTCGAGATCGTCGACGCCGACACGCTGGAGGACGCCTGCCTCGCCGCCCGCCTCGAGGCGTGGAGCGTGCTCGACTTCCGCGACCCCACCAAGATCCCCCTGGAGATCGTGATCGCGGCGGCGACCGGCGCCCCCGGGTCGATCATCACCACCGCGTCCAACACCGAGGAGGCCGAGATCATCTACGGTGTCCTCGAACTGGGCTCGGACGGCGTGCTCATGCGGGCGAACACCGTCGGCGACGCGACGGCGCTGCGTACGGCGGCGGCCGGCCGCGGCGGCGAGGTCGACCTGGTGGAACTGACGGTCACCGCCACCACCCACATCGGCATGGGCGAGCGGGCCTGCGTCGACACGACGACCCACTTCCGCAAGGACGAGGGCATCCTCGTCGGCTCGCACTCCAAGGGCATGGTCCTGTGCGTCAGCGAGACCCACCCGCTGCCGTACATGCCGACCCGCCCGTTCCGGGTCAACGCCGGTGCGCTGCACTCGTACACCGTCTCGGAGCAGGGGCGCACGCACTACCTGAGCGAACTCCACGCCGGCAGCAAGGTGCTGGCCGTGGACGTCAAGGGGCGCACCCGGCCCGTCGCGGTCGGCCGGGTCAAGATAGAGACCCGGCCGCTGATCTCCATCGACGCGGTGGCCCCCAACGGCCAGACGGTCAACCTGATCCTCCAGGACGACTGGCACGTGCGCGTGCTCGGCCCGGAGTCCGTGGTGCTCAACTCCACGGAGCTGAAGCCGGGCGACACGATCCTCGGGCACCTGCCCACGGCGGACCGCCACGTCGGCTACCCGATCGAAGAGTTCTGCCTGGAGAAGTAGCGGCGGCACGCACCGGCGCACCCTGTGCCACAGCGACCGCACCAGGGCGATCAGAGGTCGCCCGCCCTCGTCCCGCCCCGGCACGCTCGGTGCCGGGGCCGGCGCGTGTCCGCGCCCGGTCCCGCTCCCCACGGGGGCCGCCCTTCCCGCGGTGCCCGCCGCCCCCACGGCGCCCACCGTCTTCACGGCGCCCACCGTCCCCACGGGGCCCGCCGCCCCCACAGTGCCCGCCGCCCCCACGGTGCCGCGCCGGCCCATGGTGTCCCCCTC
>NZ_JAGMUE010000688.1:0-785 GCF_019049165.1 Streptomyces sp. AC627_RSS907 | reverse complement strand
CTCCGGCACCGCCACCGTCGGCACCGAGGGCGGCCAGGAGCTGATCGACGAGCTGTCGCTGAAGTACACCGGCAAGACGTACGCCGAGTTCAACCCGCGCAGCGGGGAGGACGCGGAGCGCGTCGTGATCCGGGTGACGCCGCGCAAGGTCGTCGGCCGGCTCTGACGCCGGCCGGGCCGCCGCCCGCCCGCGTCGCCACCGTGTTCACCGCACCCCCGCCGCCCGCGCCGCACGGCGCGCCGTGACCTGGCCGAAGCGCGCCGAGTATCACGCTTCTGTGTCCGCGCGGCCCCGGGGGTCGCGGGGCACTGCCCTGTTCCGACTACCCTTGTGGCGTGACCATTCGCCTGTACGACACCAGTGCCCGGCAGACCCGTGACTTCACCCCGCTGACGCCGGGCTGTGTCTCGATCTACCTCTGTGGCGCGACCGTGCAGGCCGCACCGCACATCGGGCACATCAGGTCGGGCCTCAACTTCGACATCATGCGCCGCTGGTTCACCTACCGCGGCTACGACGTGACGTTCATCCGCAACGTCACCGACATCGACGACAAGATTCTGGTCAAGGCCGCCGAGAGCGGCGAGCCGTGGTGGTCCATCGGCTATCGCAACGAGCGCGCGTTCAACGACGCGTACGAGGCGATCGGCTGCCTGCCGCCCACCTACGAGCCGCGCGCGACCGGGCACGTCCCGGAAATGATCGAGATGATGAGCGGTCTGATCGAGCGCGGTCACGCGTACGCCGTCGACGGCAACGTCTACTTCGACGTGCGGTCCTTCCC
>NZ_JAGMUE010000687.1:688-1053 GCF_019049165.1 Streptomyces sp. AC627_RSS907 | reverse complement strand
GTGCAGGTCGTAGACGTACGGCACGTGGTTGCCGTGCCAGGCGACGACGTCGAGCGGGGAGTGGTCGTACGTCGCGGCCCACAGGTTGCCGCAGAACTTGTTGACCACCTCGGTCGGCGCCTCGCGCTCCTCGTACGCGGCCACCGGAGCGCGGAAGTCGCGCGGGTTGGCCAGGCCGTTGGCGCCGATCGGGCCGAGGTCGGGCAGGACGAAGGGCTGGCCGTAGTTCTCGCAGACGTAGCCGCGCGCGCTCGCGTCGAGGAGTTCGACGCGGAACCGCACGCCGCGCGGGATGAGCGCCACCTCGCCCGGCTCGGCGCGCAGCAGCCCGAACTCGGTGCGCAGCAGCAGCCCGCCGCTCTCGG
>NZ_JAGMUE010000687.1:0-586 GCF_019049165.1 Streptomyces sp. AC627_RSS907 | reverse complement strand
CAGCAGCAGCCCGCCGCTCTCGGGCACGATCAGCAACTCGCCGTCGGAGTCGCTGAAGACCCGGTCGGTCATCGAGGCGTTGGCGGCGTAGAGGTGGATGGCCATGCCGACGCGCTGGGCGGCGTCGCCGTTGCCGCCGAGCGTCCACAGGCCGGCGAGGAAGTCGGTGCCGGCGGCCGGCTCCGGCATCGGGTCCCAGCGCAGCCGGTTGGGGTCGGGCACCTGCTCGGGGCCGGCGAACGGGGCGCCGCGCAGCGCGCCGTTGTCGATCCGGGTGAACGGCGGGTGCGCCGCCGAGGGGCTGATGCGGTAGAGCCAGGAGCGGCGGTTGTTGCGCCGGGGCTCGGTGAAGGCGCTGCCGCTGAGCTGCTCCGCGTACAGGCCGAGCGGGGCGCGCTGGGGCGAGTTGCGGCCGTGCGGCAGCGCCCCGGGCACCGCCTCGCTGCTGTGTTCGTTACCGAATCCGGAGCTGTACGTCAGCCCCTCGGCGACCTTCCTCGCTTGCTCGTTGTCCGTGCCGCTCATCGCGTGCTCCCACCATCGAGATCCGCCATCGAAGAATTCCTATGCTTGACCATAGGAATGA
>NZ_JAGMUE010000686.1:0-585 GCF_019049165.1 Streptomyces sp. AC627_RSS907 | reverse complement strand
GCCGTACTTCTTCCTCGACGAGGACCTGGACGGCGGCGACATGGCCGCCAGGCTCGCCGCCATGGAGGAGGAGGGCCTGGCCTCGCTGGCGGCTGAGGGCGTCGTCGCGGACCAGCGCACCGTCCAGCACGCCGTGGACATCCGCTACGCCGCACAGGAGTACACCCTCACCGTGCCGCTCACCGACGCGGCCGAGCCCCGGCGGGAGGACTTCAGGGCGGTGATGGCCGAGCGCTTCGCCGCGATGCACCACAGCCGCTACGGGCACGCCAACCCCGGGGCGCCGATCGAGTTCGTCACCCTGCGCGGCACCGCCCTCGGCGACCTCGGTCGCGCCGAGCCCGAGCCGCTGGAGAAGGCGGACGGGCCGAACTTCCCGCACCGCACCCGCCCGGTCGTCTTCGGCGGCCGGGAGACCGAGTCCGTCGTCGTACACCGCGACGACCTGCGGGCGGGGCACCGCTTCGAGGGGCCGGCGGTCATCGTCGAGGCCACCGCCACCAGCGTCGTACCGCCCGGGTACGACGTGAGCGTGGACGAGATCGGCTCACTGATCATCCGAGTGAAGGGCAAGTGATGACCACC
>NZ_JAGMUE010000685.1:0-578 GCF_019049165.1 Streptomyces sp. AC627_RSS907 | reverse complement strand
AACGCCGCGGCCACCAAGGCGTTCTTCACGGCCGTCATCGAGTCGGCCAAGGCCAAGCAGGCCAGGACCGGCGAGCGGGCCGTCACCGTCACCTACGACGCCAGCCAGGCGCCCACCTTCGCCTCGCAGATCGCGCGGAGCACGCAGATCTGGAACTCGCACGTGTCCAACGTGAAGCTCCAGGAGGGCTCCGGCGGCGACTTCGAGTACCGCGAGGGCAACGACCCGCGCGGCTCGTACGCCAGCACCGACGGGCACGGCAGGGGCTACATCTTCCTGGACTACCAGCAGAACCAGGAGTACGACTCGACCCGGGTCACCGCGCACGAGACCGGCCACGTCCTCGGCCTGCCGGACAACTACTCGGGCCCGTGCAGTGAGCTGATGTCGGGCGGCGGCCCCGGCCCGTCCTGCACCAACCCGAACCCGAACGCGCAGGAGTCGGCCCGCGTCGACCAGCTCTGGGCGGGCGGGATCACCAGCCTGAGCGCCTTCGACAAGGGCGCGTTCCTCAAGTGACGCCTCCCGCCGCGGCCTGACCCCGCCAGGGCCTGACCCCGCCGCGGCCCGTCGAGCGG
>NZ_JAGMUE010000684.1:0-547 GCF_019049165.1 Streptomyces sp. AC627_RSS907 | reverse complement strand
CCAGGTACCACGACCGACACCCGCCGCGCGGTTGCCAGGTTCCCGAAGACCTCCGCGACCCGGCCCGATCCCGCGGGGTCGAAGGCGAGAATCTGTCGCCCCTGGCTCAGCAGCGCCTCGTAGCGGTGCACGCGCCGCCCCGCCTCGCGCTGCCCGTACGGCGTGAGCCGGTCGTCGCGGGTCCGCTCCCGCTCCACCAGCCTGGCCTGGCGCAGCGCCAACCGGTTGGCCCGGTAGCGCAGGCCGACGGGGGCGCCGTTGAGGTTGCCCACGGCCAGCGGGTAGCGCCGGACGAGACGGGTGAGTTGGGCGCCGGTGAGCGAGTCGAAGAACCGCGCCAGGCGGCGGGGCGAGGAGTCCGTGTCCGGCAGCGGGCGCCCGGCGATGGCGCCCTTCCCCCACGCGGCCAGCGAGGCGCTCAACGGGTCGGGCCCGGCGCCGAGCCGCCTTCCCACGGCCCAGCCGCTGGTGGCGAGCAGCACGAAGACCACGACCAGCGCGAGCGCGGTGCGCCAGGCGGTGGCCGTGTGGACCCACGACAGGGAGG
>NZ_JAGMUE010000683.1:0-728 GCF_019049165.1 Streptomyces sp. AC627_RSS907 | reverse complement strand
GTGTCGGTCTTGCCCGACACCACCCAGGCCACCGAACCCGCGACACCGCCGTCGGCAGGCTCCTCGGCGACCTCGGCCTCGGCCGGCTCGACCTCCGGCGCCTGCTCCAGGATCACGTGCGCGTTCGTCCCGCTCACACCGAACGAGGACACACCGGCCCTGCGCGGCTCGCCCGTCTCCGGCCACGGCCTGGATTCGGTCAGCAGCTCGATCTCGCCCTCGGACCAGTCCACGTGGCTCGACGGCTCGTCCACATGCAGCGTCTTCGGCAGCACACCGTGCCGCATCGCCATCACCATCTTGATGACACCGGCCACACCGGCGGCGGCCTGGGTGTGACCGAGGTTCGACTTGAGCGAACCCAGCCACAGCGGACGGCCCTCCGGACGGTCCTGGCCGTAGGTGGCCAGCAGCGCCTGCGCCTCGATCGGGTCACCCAGCGTCGTGCCGGTGCCGTGCGCCTCGACCGCGTCGATCTGGCTGGGGGTCAGCTCGCAGTTCTCGAGGGCCTGCCGGATCACGCGGCGCTGGGAGGGGCCGTTGGGGGCCGTCAGGCCGTTGCTCGCGCCGTCCTGGTTCACGGCGGAGCCGCGCACCACCGCCAGGATCTCGTGCCCGTTGCGTCGCGCGTCGGACAGCCGCTCCACCAGCAGCACACCGATGCCCTCGGACCAGGTGGTGCCGTCGGCGGCGTCGGCGAACGCCTTGCACCGGCCGTCGGCGGCCAG
>NZ_JAGMUE010000682.1:0-563 GCF_019049165.1 Streptomyces sp. AC627_RSS907 | reverse complement strand
GCCATGCGGCGAGGTCGTCGAGGAACGCGGCACGGTGGGCTTCGACATAGGCGCGGACAGCGTCGTCCGGGGTGGTGCTCATGATGACGAGCCTATCCGCCCCGGACGACCCGTCCCGCCACGGTTCCGGGCCGCCGAGCGCGGCCTTGCTCACCCTCCGCGCCCGCCCGTTTCCGCCCCGTTTCGTCCCCCGGTCGCTCGCTCCCGGCGGCCGGTGGCTCCGCGCGCGCCGGCCGTGACCGGCGGTCACGCGTCGGAGCGCGGGCCGTGGGGCGGGGCGGGCTCGTCGCCGAGCAGGACGCGTTCGATCTCGGCCCGGCCGGGGAGCGGGTGCGGCCGGACGATGTCGCCGGTGCGGACGTAGAGGAAGGTGGCCGTGACGGCGGACAGCGGCAGGCCGTGCTGTTCGGCCCAGGCCAGCCGGTAGACGGCGAGCTGGAGCGGGTCGGCGTCCTGCGCCCGGTTCGTCTTCCAGTCGACGATCTCGTACGTGTAGGGGTGCGCTGCCGCGTCGTGCGAGGTCTCGCCGTACGGTGCCTGGTCGCGAGCGGTCTCGTCGCGCG
>NZ_JAGMUE010000681.1:0-543 GCF_019049165.1 Streptomyces sp. AC627_RSS907 | reverse complement strand
ACGACCGTCTGACCGGCCCCGTTGGCGGCGCCCCCGCGCGGGTGCGCCGCCAACGGTCAGGCGAACCAGTCCGGGTCCGCCGCCTCCAGGTACGCGGCCAGCACGGCCGGATCGCGGTGGGCCTCGCTCAGCAGCGCGCCCAGGCGGCGCAGCGCGCCCGCGTCCGTGCCGTGCGCGGCGAACATGCCCGCCTCACAGTCGTACGCGACGCGCTCCGCCAACTCCGGGGCGCGCGAGCGTATCGCGGAACGGGCGACGGCCTCCCAGTCGTACCCGCCGCCCTCGTGACCGCGCTCGCCGAAGGCCGCGGCGGTGGAGACCATGTGGTCGTCGCTCAGGATCAGCCCGTAACTGCCCGGCGCGGAGTCGTACTCCAGGAACATCAGCGGAGCGAAGCTCTCGCGGTCGGTCGGCTCGGTCGGCTCAGTGCTCATGTGGGCATCGTAGGCAGGGGGTACGACAACGCCGGCGCCTCGCGAGTAGGCGCGGGCCGCGCGTGGGGGTCAGCCGATCGAGCGCCCCGGCAACCCCCCACCCACGCCC
>NZ_JAGMUE010000680.1:0-816 GCF_019049165.1 Streptomyces sp. AC627_RSS907 | reverse complement strand
CGTCGGGCTCGACCAGGCGTTCGTGGACGCGTACTTCCACGGCACCGCCACCAAGATCGGCGGCGCGGGCCTGGACGTGGTGGCCACCGAGGTCGCGGCCCGGCACGCCAAGGCGTACCCGGCCAGCGGCGTGCCCTCCGCGCACCGCGCCCTGGACATCGGCGGCGAGTACCAGTGGCGCCGCGAGGGCGAGCCGCACCTGTTCGACCCGGACACCGTCTTCCGGCTCCAGCACTCCACCCGCGCCCGCCGGTACGACATCTTCAAGCAGTACACGGAGCGGGTGAACGAGCAGTCCGAGCGGCTGATGACGCTGCGCGGCCTGTTCGGCCTCAGGTCCGAGCGGCCTTCGATCCCGCTGGAGGAGGTTGAGCCCGTCTCCGAGATCGTCAAGCGGTTCTCGACCGGCGCCATGTCGTACGGCTCCATCTCGCGCGAGGCGCACGAGACGCTGGCCATCGCCATGAACCAGCTCGGGGCCAAGTCCAACACCGGCGAGGGCGGCGAGGACCCGGAGCGGTTGTACGACCCGCAGCGGCGCTCGGCCATCAAGCAGGTGGCCTCCGGCCGGTTCGGCGTCACCAGCGAGTACCTGGTCAACTCCGACGACATCCAGATCAAGATGGCCCAGGGCGCCAAGCCCGGCGAGGGCGGCCAGCTGCCCGGCCACAAGGTCTACCCGTGGGTGGCCAGGACCCGGCACTCCACGCCCGGCGTCGGCCTCATCTCGCCGCCGCCGCACCACGACATCTACTCCATCGAGGACCTCGCCCAGCTCATCCACGACCTGAAGAACGCCAACCCGCGGGCCCGCAT
>NZ_JAGMUE010000679.1:0-608 GCF_019049165.1 Streptomyces sp. AC627_RSS907 | reverse complement strand
GCCCTGGAGGGTGAGCCGCGGTTCGTGCGCGAGCGGGTGCGGCTGATCCAGGGCGACGGCCGGGACACCGGCGCGCACTTCCTGCCGGGCGCCTTCGACGTCGTGCTCTGTCACGGCGTGCTCATGTACGTGCCCGACCCGGACCCGATGCTCGCCGGCCTCGCCCGCGTGCTGGCCGCCGGCGGGCTGCTCTCGCTCGTCGTGCGGAACGCGGACGCGCTCGCCCTGCGGCCCGGGCTCGCCGGCGACTGGGCGGGCGCGCTGGCCGCCTTCGACTCCCCCGCGTACACCAACCGGCTGGGCCTGCCGGTGCGCGCCGACCGGCGCGCGGACCTGACGGCCACGCTGGCGGGCATCGGCGCTCCGGTGCACGCCTGGTACGGCGTGCGGCTGTTCACCGACGCCGCCGCCGACGGCACGGCGCCGCCGGCCGCCGACGAGCTGGCCCGGCTGCTCGACGCGGAAGACCGCGCCGGGCGCACCGACCCGTACCGGTCCCTGGCGGCGCTGCTGCACCTGTGTGGGGTGCGCGGCTAGCTCCCCTGTCCGGGAAGGGCGGCCCTCCGGTGCCGCGCGGGGCGAGATCGGCCGGGTGTTCGGGTCAGGTA
>NZ_JAGMUE010000678.1:0-618 GCF_019049165.1 Streptomyces sp. AC627_RSS907 | reverse complement strand
TCGACCACGCCCTGCAACAGCATCGCGGTCAGCCGGGGCTCCTCGTGACCGAGCGCGCCCAGCGCCTCGACCACCATGGCGATCAGCCCACCGTGCGCGGCCCGGATCTTCTCCCGCGCCCCCGCGTCCAGCTCCCCCGCGGAGATCGCCACCACGGCCCGGTGACGTCGGTCGCCCACCAGCGCCAACTGTTGTCGGACGTACGCCTCGATCTTGGCCTCGGCGGTGTCGGCTCGCTCCATGGCGGCCTCGACCTCGGCCGCCCACACGGGGAAGTCCACGGCACACAGCTCTTCGACCACGGCGGCCCGCGACCGGAAATACTCGTAGACGGACGACCTGGCGAGCCCCGTCCGCTCCGCGAGGGCGGGGAACGTCAGCGCGTCGGTACCGCCTTCAGACAGCAAGGTACGGGCGGCGTCCAGCAGGGCGCCGCGCTGCATCGTCCGGTGCTCGGCCACCGAGGCCGCTCGAATCCTGGGCACTCCTCCACTTTACGTACGTGCGCCGCGCACCACGACGGAGGAGGGACGATTCAGCGCCCGACGTCGGCCAGTTTCGCACGCAACTGGAGCACGGACTTCGTGTGAATCTGACTGACACGGCCCTCCGTGACGC
>NZ_JAGMUE010000677.1:0-609 GCF_019049165.1 Streptomyces sp. AC627_RSS907 | reverse complement strand
GAACAAGGAGTGTTCCGCCGACATACCGGAGCGCGGGGAGTTCTTCTCGTACGAGGAGTTCGTTCGGCGGCGCTTCGATGATCCCTCGTACGACCCGCGTGGCGTCGTGCTCGCGTTGGACGGCGACGCGTGGGTGGGATGGCGGCCACCTCGCGGCACAGCACGTTCGCGATGAACGAGATGACCGGGGTGCGCGCCGCCTACCGGGGGCGGGGCATCTCGCTGGCCATGAAGACCTACGGGATGGCCTTCGTGCGGGAGTGCGGGCTGCCCACGGTCCGTACGATCCACCATCCGGCCAACGCGAGCGCGATCGCGATGAACCGGCGGATGGGGTTCGTCGACGCGGCTTGGTGAGCGTCGGGCGGGGCCCAGCCCGGCCCGCCCGCGCCCTCGGCGGGGCGGCTCGCGACCCGTACGGGCCTCGACGCCACGGATCGCGCCCGCGCCCCGTACGTGCGACGGCGCGGTCGGGGCCCGGCCCGCGCCCGGCGCACCGCCGTTCGCGCCCGGCACTCGGAAACGGGCTCACCTCAAGTACCGGGTCGTCCGCGGGGTCAGCGCGGCGGGGTGAGGGTGTGATCCACAGTGCCTGTCAGGAGAGGAAGG
>NZ_JAGMUE010000676.1:0-616 GCF_019049165.1 Streptomyces sp. AC627_RSS907 | reverse complement strand
GCGTCCCCTCGCCGCCGATCGGGATGAGCGCGTCGATGCCGTACGAGCGGGCCAGCTCCTCGCAGTTCTCGGCGGCCTCGCGCAGCCGGGCGCGCTCCAGGCGGGCCGAGCCGAGGATGGTCCCGCCACGGGCGAGGATGCCGCTGACGGCGTCGAGGTCGAGCGGCCTGAACCGGCCGTCGAGGAGTCCCTTGAAGCCGTCCTCGAAGCCGATGACCTCGTCGTCGTGTCCGGCGACGGCGCGGTGCACGACCGACCGGATCACGGCGTTGAGACCGGGGCAGTCGCCCCCGGCGGTGAGCACTCCGATGCGCATCCTGGTCTTTCTCCTGCTCCTGGGGTTCCCCGTGGGCCGGGGCCGGGGGAGGTACATATGAGCTCGTCCGATTGTTTCACGGGCCCGAAGCTCCCGCGCACCCCACGGGTCATGCGCTATACCCACGGGCCCGGGTAGTGTCAAGAGGCAGTGGCCGGCCCGGTCGGGTGACGCGGGTGCTTCTTCGTTCCACGCGAACGGGGAGCACGACGCCCGTTTCGGGGCAGGCGATCGACGGTGGTGCCGGGCCCGGGCCAGGGTCGCAGCCGGGACCTGGTCGCGGCACCCTGGACGGCGGGG
>NZ_JAGMUE010000675.1:0-625 GCF_019049165.1 Streptomyces sp. AC627_RSS907 | reverse complement strand
CCTCCTACGGCCTCGCGTACGCGGTCGGCGTGGGCATCGCCTGGCGGCGCCTGCGCGACCGGCTGGGCGGCGACCTGGACGCCCGCCACGTGATGCGCACCTACTCGCGACTCTTCGGCGCCTGCGTCCCCGCCGCCATCCTCGCCGGCCTGACGGCGTACGCCATCACCGACGCGCTCGGCAGCGGGATCGCCGGCTCGGTCGCCTCCCTGATCGGCGGCGGAATCGTCCTCATCGGGATCTTCTACATCGCGGCGAAGCGCATGCGCATTCAGGAGCTGACCGCAATGGTCGGAATGGTCCGAGGACGTCTCGGCCGTTGACCGCAGCACAACCATCGTCCACCACCGCGTGTCGTGCAGGGTGGCGGACTGTGGGCACAATTGTCGTGGCCGTGGAACAGGCGCAACGTATGGGGAGGCAGGGAACGACGGTGGCGGACCGGAGTACGGCTGCCGTCGACGTGGCCGATAGCAGCGGCGGAGAGCCGCTTACCGCCAAGGCGGACAAGGCCACGACCGACGAGGCTAAGGCCCAGCAGAAGGCCAGCAACACCACAGAGACCGCGCGCCCTGTCGAGACGGACAAGAGCGCATCGGCCGATAAAAGCCCCCCCGAACTGCAC
>NZ_JAGMUE010000674.1:0-611 GCF_019049165.1 Streptomyces sp. AC627_RSS907 | reverse complement strand
GCATGGTTGACGTACAGTCACCTCACCAAGCACTTCGGACATATTCCAGCGCCAAGGAGTATGGGTGGTGCATACTGTGCGACGCACATCGCGGGGAGTCGAACAACGGCCCGCGCAAGGGCCGCACGCCCCGTCCGAGCAGCACCTGGGCGCGCCGCCGAAGCCGCCGTCGCGACCCGCTCCGCGTCCTCGTGCCTCCGCACAGCTCGCATCCAACGGAGCGTACCGGAGGGCGAAGCCGACTCCCCCGAGTAACGAGCCGCGCCAAGGACACAACACGGCATCGACGCTCCGTGACGATGCACTCCCGGCCGCGCGCCCCTCCCGCAGGCCGCCCTGCGCCCCGTCGAAGCCGCGCCGGATGCCGCGACGTAGGCGCCGTGAAGGTCCCCGCGTGAGTCGCCGAGAGCGGCTCGGCCGGCTCCCGCCGCGCCCCGTCGCACGCCGTCGCGCGCCGCCCTCCGTCGTCCGCGCCCGGAGCCCTCGCGCGCGACTGCCCCCTGTGTCCCGTACGTCTCAACATCGAGCGATGATGGACGACATGACGCACGGAGGGGAGGGCGCGATGTCGGGGGAACAGCCGCCGGTGGGACGAGGCGGTGGTCCGGGGC
>NZ_JAGMUE010000673.1:0-554 GCF_019049165.1 Streptomyces sp. AC627_RSS907 | reverse complement strand
GGCGAGGGGGTTTCCGCTGCTGGTGGAGACGAGTTCGTAGTCGTCGATCAGGACGAACAACTGCGGGCCCGACCACCAGCTACGGTCGCGCAACTGCTGCGGGGTCACGTCGGAGCGCGGTGCGCGGCGTTCCATCACGGTGTTGATGGCGTCCATGTGCGTCTGCAGCGCGGAGGCGACCGGCGCGTACTCCAACAGGTGCTCCGGGGAGATGGTCTCCAGCAGCGAGCGCCGGTAGTCGCCCACGACGATCTTCGCCTCGTCCGCCCCGTACCGCTCCGTGAGCTGCTTCGCCATCAGGCGGAGGAGCGCCGTCTTGCCCGATTCGCTCTCGCCGAAGACGAGGAAGAACGGGTCGGTCTCGAAGTCGACGTACACCGGCTCCAGGTTGGTCTCGTCGATGCCGATGGCGATGCCGCGCTCGGGGAACTCGAAGCCCTTGGGCAGGCGGTCGGAGGAGAGCCGGCGGGGCAGGAGGCGCACCGCGGGGGCGTGCGGGCCCGGCCACTGCGCGCTGACGGCGCGCACCAGGGCCGCGGTGGCGTCCGAGAGGC
>NZ_JAGMUE010000672.1:0-557 GCF_019049165.1 Streptomyces sp. AC627_RSS907 | reverse complement strand
CCACGTGACCGAGGCCGACCTCGTCGCCGGCGCGGATGGCCAGTTCGACGAGGGCCGTGGTCGCCAGGACCGCCTCGCCGCGCAGGACGTGGTCGGCCAGCCAGGGCTGGGTGTGCAGCGAGAGGGTTCCGGTGAACAACAGGCCGTCGGCGCCCGCGAGGGGGACGGCGCCGCCGAGCAGTGGGTGGTCGGCGGGATCGAGGCCGAAGGCCGAGGCGTCGCCCGCCGAGGTACCGGCCTCCAGCCAGTAGCGCTGGTGCTGGAACGCGTAGGTGGGAAGGTCCACGCGGCGGGCGCCGCGTCCCGCGAAGAAGGCCCGCCAGTCGACGGTTTCGCCGTGGACGTGGATCTCGGCGAGGGCCGCGACGAGTGCTTGTGTCTCGGGGCGGTCCTTGCGCAGCACCGGCACCAACAGGGGGGCCGGTGTGTCCTCGGCCGTGATGTCGGCGACCGGTCGGGTCAGACAGTCCTGGGCCAGGGCCGACAGCACGCCGTCGGGGCCCACCTCGATGTACGCGGTGACGCCCTGCGCTTCGAGGGCCCGCACCCCGTTGAGG
>NZ_JAGMUE010000671.1:0-794 GCF_019049165.1 Streptomyces sp. AC627_RSS907 | reverse complement strand
GCCTAGTGCGGCACATGACCGACGTCGAGCGCACGTGG
Organism: Streptomyces sp. AC627_RSS907; assembly: GCF_019049165.1. Taxonomy (NCBI): domain Bacteria; kingdom Bacillati; phylum Actinomycetota; class Actinomycetes; order Kitasatosporales; family Streptomycetaceae; genus Streptomyces; species Streptomyces sp. AC627_RSS907. The sequence goes on along the minus strand of NZ_JAGMUE010000671.1, from coordinate 756 downwards.
TTCCGCTGCGTGCTGGGCGGGTCGGACGCGCCCCCGCTGTACTGGACCGACGAGAACTACGACGGCGACTTCGACCTGACCGAGGCCGACTTCGCGACCGACATCGCCACCTGGCGCGCCGAGATAGAGCTTTCCCGGGAGGTGGCCGCGGGTCGCACGCTCGATGACACCGGGGAGCGCCGGGGGGAGCTGTACAGCCTGCGCTGGATCTACGTCCACATGATCGAGGAGTACGCCCGGCACAACGGCCACGCGGACCTCATCCGCGAGCGCGTCGACGGCGCCACCGGCGAATAGCGCCGGCCTGCCGCGTTCCTCTCGGCCTCGGCCGCCCGCCGCGACCGGCGCCCGGTGGCTCGGGCCTCGTCGCCCGTGCCCTATGCCCAGGGGTGTTGACCGGGCGGCGGCGCGGGCTCGCCCGATGTGCCCGTGGTGTCCGTCAGCCGCAGCGCCAGGCGCCCGATCGCCGCGCGCACCCCCTTGCCGTAGGAGTCGTCGCTCAGCGCCCCGGACGCCGCCTTGGCCAGGTCGAGCTGGGCGCGAGCCGCGTCCGGGCGGCCGAGCTTGACGTAGTCCGCCGCGAGGTTGAGGTGGAGTGACGGATACAGGCCGCGCACCGCCGCCACCGCCCGTCGCCGGTTGGCCTCCGCGGCCTCACCATCGCCCGGCTCCCCCGCCTCCACGCTCTCCTCCCCCGGCGCACACGGCCGTTCCCGTAGCGGTGGCCGCGGGGATCGCGCCGCGTGCTCCGTATCC
>NZ_JAGMUE010000670.1:0-620 GCF_019049165.1 Streptomyces sp. AC627_RSS907 | reverse complement strand
CCGGTGTCCTTCTCGAAGTCGTCCTGCACGCCCGCGAACAGCATCTGGATGGCGACCGCCCCGGCCACCGCGACGGTGACGCCGCTGACCGTACGGGCCGCCGTGCCGCTGCTCAACTGGAGCCGGCGAATGGCCAGTTGCCAGGAGAGCGGCCCGCCGCGGAAGCGGTTCACGAACCCTTCCACCAGCCATGGCAACAGGGCGGTCACGCCGACCAGGACCAGCACGGCGCCGGCCGCCACCTGGTAGGTGTTCAGGTCGCTGTCCGCGTCGTAGCTCACGTCGCCGATCATCGGCAGCAGCAGCCCGAAGCCGAGCGCGGGCAGCGCCAGGCGCCACCACAGCCGGCGCCGCCTCGGCGTCCCGCCGCGCACCACGCCCAGCGGTTCGATGGTGATGCCGCGCAGCGCCAGCAGGGTGACCAGCACCGCGCAGGCCGGCACGGCCACCGCGATCAACGCGGCGAGCGCCGGGTGCGGTGCGGCGTCGGAGGGGAAGACGTTGATGTCCCACACCGTGACCGAGCCGATGAACTGCCGCCCGATCAGGAACATCGCACAGCCGACGGCCAGCCCGAGCAGCGCCCCGACCAGCGACTCGCCGGCCGCGATCCGGTGCGT
>NZ_JAGMUE010000070.1:0-44727 GCF_019049165.1 Streptomyces sp. AC627_RSS907 | reverse complement strand
GGCTCAGGCAACGGCGGCGGTTCCGGCAACGGCGGTGGCGGCAACGGCGGCGGTTCCGGCGACAACGGTGGCTCCGGCAACGGCGGCGGCTCCGGCAGCGGCGGCAACAGCGGCGGTGCGGCGTCCTCCGGCGGTAACGGCGGCGGCTCCACCGGCGGCGACAGCACCGGCGGCACCACCCCCGACGGCGGCGGCAACGACAACGTCCCCCAGGACGAGGGCTCCTCGGCCCTGACCGACACCGGCGACGAGGCCCCGGCCTCCGACACCACCGCCCAGGGCAGCGGTGACGAGCTCGCCGAGACCGGCGCCGCGGAGACCACGTTCCTGCTGGTCGGCGCCGCCACGATGATCGCCGGCGGCATCGGCTTCCGCCTGCTGCCGCGCATGATGAACGGCCGCGGCGCGGCTGCCTGAGGGTAGTCACCCGCGTACGCACGGCACGTGCGCGAAGGGGGCCCGGAGCGCACATCGCTCCGGGCCCCCTTCCATGCCTTCTCCAGGGGCGCTGAGGCCCCTCTGCGGGCGTCAGACGGTCTGGTGGGCCAGCAGGGCCACCGCCGCGACCAGCACCGCCAGGAGCGCGACCAGCGTCATCGGATTCAGCCCCGCGAAGAAGTTGCCCTGCTGCAGCCGCTCGCGGTTCGCCCGGCACACCGGGCACCGGCCCTCACTCACGGGCGCCGCGCAGTTCGCGCACACCAACCGGTCGTACGTCATGCGCTCGCCCTCCTTGCCACCGGCTCCGTCAGAACAACGCCCGCGACGACGCGAACGTTCCCCTCTCCACTGTGCCAGGTTCCGTGGGGTGCCGCGCGCCTTCCCCCAGGGGCCGCGACCGGGCGGCGGCACCGGACAGGGCGAGGACAAAACGCGCAACTGTCACGCAACCCCGACCGGCGACTGCGGTCCGCTCCCCGCTTCGCGTAGGGTCACGCTCATCTACCCCCGGCGACCCGTGGTGCATCCGTGATCCGATTCGACAACGTCTCCAAGGTCTACCCCAAACAGAGCCACCCAGCCCTCAGGGACGTCTCCCTGGAGGTCGAGAAGGGCGAGTTCGTCTTCCTCGTCGGGTCCTCCGGCTCCGGAAAGTCCACCTTCCTGCGGCTGATCCTCCGCGAGGAGCGGTGCAGTCACGGGCAGGTGCACGTCCTGGGCAAGGACCTCGCCCGCCTGTCCAACTGGAAGGTGCCGCAGATGCGGCGCCAGCTGGGGACGGTGTTCCAGGACTTCCGCCTGCTGCCGAACAAGACGGTCGCCGAGAACGTCGCCTTCGCCCAGGAGGTCATCGGCAAGTCCCGCGGCGAGATCCGCAAGTCCGTGCCGCAGGTGCTCGACCTCGTCGGTCTCGGCGGCAAGGAGGACCGCAGGCCCGGCGAGCTGTCCGGTGGCGAGCAGCAGCGCGTCGCCATCGCGCGTGCCTTCGTCAACCGGCCCAAACTGCTGATCGCCGACGAGCCCACGGGCAACCTCGACCCGCAGACCTCGGTCGGCATCATGAAGCTGCTCGACCGCATCAACCGGACGGGCACCACCGTGATCATGGCCACCCACGACCAGAACATCGTGGACCAGATGCGCAAGCGCGTCATCGAGCTGGAGAAGGGCCGCCTCGTCCGCGACCAGGCGCGCGGCGTCTACGGCTACCAGCACTGACGAGGAACGGAAAGGCTTAACGAGACGCCATGCGCGCCCAGTTCGTGCTCTCGGAGATCGGTGTCGGTCTCCGTCGCAATCTGACGATGACCTTCGCGGTGATCGTGTCCGTCGCCCTGTCGCTGGCCCTGTTCGGCGGGTCGCTGCTGATGAGCGACCAGGTCAACACCATGAAGGGCTACTGGTACGACAAGGTCAACGTCACGGTCTACCTCTGCAACAAGAGCGACGCGAAGTCCGATCCCGCCTGCGCCAAGGGCGCGGTGACCGAGGACCAGAAGAAGCAGATCCTGGCCGACCTCGAAGAGATGAACGTCGTCGAGAAGGTGACGTACGAGTCGCAGGACGAGGCGTACAAGCACTACAAGGAGCAGTTCGGCGACTCGCCGCTGGCCAGCTCCCTCACCCCGGACCAGATGCAGGAGTCGTACCGGATCAAGCTGAAGGACCCGGAGAAGTACCAGGTCATCGCGACCGCCTTCGGCGGCCGGGACGGCGTGCAGTCCGTGGCGGACCAGCGCAGCACCCTGGACAACCTCTTCCAGCTCCTCAACGGCATGAACTGGGCGGCGCGCGCGGTGATGGCGCTGATGCTGGTCGTCGCGCTGATGCTGATCGTCAACACGGTGCGCGTCTCGGCGTTCAGCCGGCGGCGTGAGACCGGCATCATGCGGCTGGTCGGCGCCTCGGGCTTCTACATCCAGGCGCCGTTCATCATGGAGGCGGCGGTCGCCGGGCTCATCGGCGGCGCGGTCGCCTGCGCGTTCCTGGTGACCGCGCGGTACTTCCTCATCGACCACGGGCTCGCCCTGTCCGAGAAGCTGGCCCTGATCGACTTCATCGGCTGGGACGCCCTGTTGACGAAGCTTCCGCTCATCCTGGCCACCAGTCTGCTGATGCCCGCGTTGGCCGCGTTCTTCGCGTTGCGCAAGTATCTGAAGGTGTGACACATGCCAAGAGGGTCGAACGGTTCAGCGGCCGTTCGGCCCTCTCGCGTTGTCCTAGACTCACCGGCATGTCAGGTCGTGACCCGTTCTGTCAGCCCCGCCGCGCACGCCACGGGGCCGCCCTGACCTTGCTGTTCGCAAGTGTTCTCGTCACGGGAGCGGCCACCGGCTCGTTTCCCGAGGACGACCGGAAGTCCCCGTCCGACACGGCACGTTCGGCCGCCCCGGCCGGACACCACGAGGACGTGGCCCGGGCGGCGGCCGAGGCGATGGCCGACGGCGAGTCCCCCACCGTCGCCGCCGAGCGCGCCGTCAGCCGCAGCGGTGACCGCTGGGGCGCCGTCTACTCCCCGGGCGAGTTCGAGGAGTTGGAGGAGTCCCTCGACGGCCGGTACACCGGCGTCGGGCTCTCCGCGCGCCGGGAACGCGACGGCCGCATCGAGGTGACGAAGGTGCGCTCCGGCTCGCCCGCCGCCGACGCCGGGATCCGCGAGGGCGACCGGCTGCGCAGCGTCGACGGCCGGAAGGTCGACGGGCGTCCCGTCACCGAGGTCGTCTCCCTGCTGCGCGGCGACGCCGAGGACGAGCCCGCCGGCACCGTCGTCCGGCTCGGACTGGAACGCGGCACGCGCGCGTGGACCGAGAGCGTACGGCGGGCGCGGCTGTCCACGGACCCCGTGACCGTGCGCACGCTCGCCGACGGGGCCACCGTCGTTGGCGTCGCCTCCTTCACCAAGGGCGTCGGCGCACAGGTGCGCACCGCCGTGGAGCGGGTCCCGGCCGACGCCGGCGTCGTCCTCGACCTGCGCGGCAACGCGGGCGGCCTGGTCGGTGAGGCCGTCACCGCCGCCTCCGCCTTCCTCGACGGCGGCCTCGTCGCCACGTACGACGTCGACGGGGACCAGCGGGCCCTGCACGCCGCACCCGGCGGTGACACCGCCAGGCCCCTGGTCACGCTCGTCGACGGCGGCACGATGAGCGCGGCCGAGCTGCTCACCGGCGCCCTCCAGGACCGCGGGCGGGCGGTCGTCGTGGGCTCCCGCACCTTCGGCAAGGGCTCGGTGCAGATGCCGAGCCGGCTCCCCGGCGGCTCGGTGGCGGAGCTCACGGTCGGGCACTACCGCACCCCCTCCGGCCGGGGCGTCGACGGCACGGGCATCACGCCCGACCTGGAGGTCGACCCGTCGGGCCCGGCCGCGCTGGAGCGGGCGGGGACGGTGCTGAGCGGCCTGGGACGCTAGGGGCCGCGCCGCGTAATCCGCTTTCCCCGGGTCCCCTCCGTAGTGCCAAAATGGGCTGCACTATGGCTAAGGAAAAAGGGCGCAAGCTGATCGCGCAGAACAAGAAGGCGCGGCACGACTACCAGATCCTCGACACCTACGAGGCCGGACTGGTCCTCACCGGGACCGAGGTGAAGTCACTGCGCCAGGGGCGGGCGTCGCTGGTCGACGGTTTCGTGCAGCTGGACGGACACGAGGCCTGGCTGCACAACGTGCACGTGCCGGAGTACAGCCAGGGCACCTGGACCAACCACAGCGCCCGCCGCAAGCGGAAGCTGCTGCTGCACCGCGTGGAGATCGACAAGCTGGAGTCGAAGTCCCAGGAGACCGGGCACACGATCGTGCCCCTCGCGCTGTACTTCAAGGACGGCCGCGCCAAGGTCGAGATCGCGCTGGCGCGCGGCAAGAAGGAGTACGACAAGCGGCAGACCCTGCGGGAGAAGCAGGACCGGCGCGAGGCGGAGCGCACGATCTCGGCGATCCGGCGCAAGCAGCGGGCCTGACCCCGGGAATACGCTGGCACGGGCGTGCGTTGGTCACGTACGATGGCACCTGCACCTCACAGCGGGTGCGAGCCTCGGTGGGGGCCCTCTTCGGAGGTTCCTTCTCGGGGGATTGAAAAATCAACATGGGGATGATCGGTTTCGACAGCGGCTGTCGAAGCAGGGGAAGCGTGTCGAGGAAGCGGCCATGATCTCGTAAACCACAGGCCGAAAAAAATAATCGCCAACACCAAGCGCGATTCCTCCCAGCAGGCCTTCGCCCTCGCTGCCTGATCTCAGGTAGCAGAGCGAGCCTCCTACTAAAGGGAGTGTCAGCCCGGGGCTGTTCCCGACCCGGATCCTGGCATCAGCTAGGGGACTAAACCTTGATCCCGGTCACGGGGTGAAGAGGGAAACCACACAGTGACTGAGCCCGTCGGAGACTTGTCCGCGTGATCTCCGGGGCTGAGAAAATCGCAGCGGACTGCACACGGAGAAGCCCTGGTTCCACACCGTTGGACGCGGGTTCGATTCCCGCCATCTCCACAATTCCCATGTGGGCCAAGGCCCCGTCGCTCAGCGCGGCGGGGCCTTCGTCATGCCCGGACGCCCGTGGTACGGACGCCCGTCACGCCCGTACGGCGGCCGTGCTCGCGCGGATCGTCAGGTGCGGTGCGAGCAGTGTGGTGCGGGGAACGGGAGCGCCCGCGAGCTTCCTCATCACCAGGTCCACCGCCCTGGCGCCGGCCTCGGGGGACGGGACGGCGACCGCGGTGACGGGGACGCGGGCCGCGGCGGCGTGCTCGTCGGGACAGATCGCCGTGACGGAAAGATCGCCGGGCACCCGCGGTCCGAGGCGTTCGAAGGCGTCGATCAGCGGCTCCAGCAGGGACTCGTCGTGGACGACGACGCCGGTCGGCGTGGGCCGGGCGCGCAGCAGCCGTTCGGCGACCCCCCGGGCGGCCTCGGCGGCGGTGCCGGGGGTCGCCCGGCACGGGTGCACGGACGACAGCAGCCCGGCGCGGTCGGCGGCGGCCGTGAAGCCGCTCACCACCGGGTGGGCGAACGCGGCCCGTCGGTCGTACGCCTCCGGCGGCGGCCCCACCAGCGCCACCACGCGGTGACCGAGCCCGGCGAGATGCTCCACGCACACCTCTCCGGCCGCCCGGAAATCGAGGTCGACGCAGGTCAGCCCGTCCGGGTCGGCGGGCAGGCCGAGCAGCACGGCCGGCCGGCCGAGCGTGCGCAGCCACGGCAGCCGAGGGTCGTGCGGCTGGACGTCCATCACGATCAGCGCGTCCGCGCCCGGCCACACACCCCGACCGTCCTCCTCCCGGGTGAGCAGCAGCACGTCGTGGTCGTACGTCCGGGCCGCCGCCACCACGGACGCCGCGAAGCCCATCACCACCGGCAACCGCACGTCGGCGCGCGGCGGAAGGGCCAGCGCCAGCACCCGCGAGCCGCCGTCGCGTGCCCGCGGGTCCGTGGACGGCCGGTAGCCCAGCTCCCGGACGGCGGCCTCGACGCGCCGCCGGGTCGCCTCGGAGATCGGCCGCTTCCCGCTGAGCGCGTACGACACGGTGCTGGGGGAGACCCCGGCCCGCCGCGCCACGTCGGTGATCCGCGCCATCAGCCCGCCTCCGGTGTCACCGCACGATGTGATGCCGTCACCATTTCGGTCCTCCGGGGCCGTCGAGCCGTCGAAGCGCTTCGACGGAGGAAGGTAGGCGGGGGCGGCGGGGTCGTCAATGGGGTGGACGGGACCGATGAGCCGGAGGCGGAGACGGGGGACGGGGTGAGAGGGACGAGGAAGAGGGGCGGGGTCAGCGGCGTCCGTGGGACCGGCCGGGCAGGGGGAGCAGCGTGAGGAGGAGGGCCGCCGCGGCTGCCGTCACCGGTACGCCGTAGCCGGCCGTGGGCGACGCGTGTTCCGCCGTCCAGCCGCCCACCGCGCTGCCGCAGGCGATACCGCCGAGCAGGCCGGTCACCGCGAGGGTCATGCCCTCGTTGAGGCGGCCCTCGGGAGTGCGGTGCTGGACCAGGGTCATGGTGGTCACCATCGTCGGGGCGGTGGCCATGCCCGCGACCAGCAGCGTGGCGGCGAGGAGCGGCAGGGAGCCGGTGAGGGACGCCGCGAGCAGCGGCAGCGTGAGCAGCGCCGTCATCGCGGCGACGCACCACGGCAGGCGGTCCTCGGCCGGCCCGGCCGGCTTCAGCGCGCCGTACAGCAGGCCCGCGGCGCAGGAACCGGCGGCCTGCAGGGCCAGGACCACGCCGGCGGCCGTACGGTGCCCCTGTGCGTCCGCGAACGCGATCGTGACGACCTCCATGGCGCCGAAGACCCCGCCCATCGCCAGGCAGACCGCCAGCAGCGGGGGTATGCCGGGCGCCCGGAGGGGGGCCGCGGTGCGGGGGCGCGGGCGGGCCGGCGGTTCCGTCGAGCGCTGGGCGGTGAAGAGCAGCATGCCGGTCACCAGCAGCACCACGCCGACGAGGGTGCCGGCCTCCGGGAACAGCGTCGTGCACAGGGACGCCGCGAGCACCGGCCCGAGCATGAAGCACAGCTCGTCGGCGGCCTGTTCGAAGGAGTTCGCGGTGTGCAGGGCACCGGGGTCGTCCTTCAGCAGGTGGGCCCAGCGGGCGCGGGCCATGCCGCCGGTGTTCGGCGTCGTGGCGGTGGCGGCGTAGGCGGCGAACAGGGTCCAGTCCGGGGCGCCGTACCGCACGCACAGCAGCAGGGCGAGGGAGCCGAGGGCGGCGACCAGGGTGGCGGGCAGGGCCACCCTGGCCTGGCCGTGCCGGTCCACGAGCCGCGCGGTCCAGGGGGCGACCAGTGCCGTCGCCGCCAGCCCGGTCGCGGTGACGGCGCCGGCCAGGGCGTACGAACCACGGGTGCCGGCGATCATCACGACCGCGCTCACGCTGAACATGCCCATGGGCAGGCGGGCCATGAGGTTCCCGGCCGTGAACGCCCGGGCCCCGGGGGTGGAGAGAAGGCGCCGGTACGGACCGGCCGGCCGGCGCCGGGCGCGCGGGTGGAAGTCGGCGACGACGAGGGTGTCGGCGGTGACGGTGAGGAAGGTGCTCTGCGGGGACGGGCGTTCGGAGGTCGGTTGCGGCATGCGTCCACCGTCCCCCGGGGCCGCTCAAGGGGTCCAACACCTTCGCCGTACCCATTCACGCACAGCTGTTGTAAATTCGCCGGATGCCCGCACCCGCCCCCGTGGACCCCCGCCTCCTGCGGGCCTTCGTCGCCGTCGCCGAGGACCTGCACTTCACCCGGGCCGCCGCCCGTCTGTACGTCGCCCAGCAGGCGCTCAGCCGAGACGTGCGGCGCCTGGAGCGGGAGTTGGGCGTCGAGTTGTTCGTCCGGACCACCCGGCAGGTGACGCTGACGGCCGACGGGGAGCGGCTGCTGCCGTACGCCCGGCGCGTCCTCCAGGCGCAGGACGAACTGCTGGCCGCTTTCGGGCAGGCCCGCCCGCTGCTGGTGGACGTCAACTCCCCGGGCCTGGCCACCGGACGACTGGTGCTGGAGCGGGCCCGCGCGCTCGCGCCGGAGCACGAGTTGATGGCACGTTACGAAAGCGGGCTGACAGGCGCCGCCGGTGAACTGCTCGCCGGCCGACTCGACGCCTCGTTCGGCCGGTTCGCCGGCCTCGCCCCCGCCCTGCGGGCGGGCCTCGGCCACCAGCCGGTCCGCTACGAGCCCATGGCGGTGGTGCTGCCCGGGGGCCACCCGCTGGCCCGGCTCCCGGAGGTGCCGCTCGCCGCACTGGCCGGCGAGACCGTGTACGCCGGGGCCGGCAATCCGCGCACACCCGAGTGGACCGAGCTCGCGCACCGCCTGTTCGAGGGCCGCGGCATCGACGTGGCGCCGCCCGCGCCGCTGGCGGTCGGGGACGAGGAGTTCCAGCGGATCATGGACAAGTCGGGCAACCCGGTCCTCGCCGTGGTGAGCTTCCCGCCCATGGGTTCGACCGTCGTGCGTCCGCTCGTCGACCCCGTGCCGCTGTCGCCGGTGTCCCTGGTCTGGCGCAAGGGGCTGGTGCACCCGGCGTTCGACGCCCTCCGCCGGGCGGTCACCCAGCTCGTGGCCGAAGAACGCTGGCTCCGCATCCCGGCCGGAGCGTGGATCCCGGACGCCGACGCCGCCGTGATGGCGGTCCACGACTGACACGAGGAGAACGTCTCACGCGGAGAACGTCTCACGCGGAGAACGTCTCACGCGGAGAACGTCTGATGTCCGCCCGCGTCGTCTTCCGGCAGTCCTGGGCCTGTCCCGGTGGGCGCGGGGCCCGCGCGCGGTGCCGTGCCGGCGGTCGGTCCGGTGCCTTCGTCCTGGCCGCGGTCGTCCGGGTGCACGACCGCGGCCGTCCGGGTGTGCTCGCCGGCGCCGCCGGGTGCCGGCTTCCGCGGGTGCACGGGCGGCCCGAGGCCCGGTGGAACCCCGACGCGAACCCCCGCTGCGAACCCCCGGCCGCCCCGGCCGCCCCGGCCTCCACAGGCCCGCCCACGACCTCTCACCCGGCCGCCCGGCGGGGTGAGAGCAACGTTCCCTCGCGGTCACCCACAGCCCCACCGGGCCGAAACGCGCCCTTCCTACCTTCGGTGCAACCGAGCCCCGGAGCGCGTGGAGGCGTCATGACAGTCCCTGGCGGCCGCTGGATCCAGCACTGGGATCCCGAGGACGAGACCTTCTGGAAGGAGACGGGGGAGCGGATCGCGCGGCGGAACCTGTTCTTCTCCGTCCTCTCCGAGCACATCGGGTTCTCGGTCTGGACGCTGTGGTCCGTGCTGGTGCTCTTCATGGGGCCCGAGTACGGGCTGACACCGGCCGACAAGTTCCTGCTGACGTCCGTGGTGACGCTGGTCGGGGCCGTCGTGCGGGTGCCGTACACGTTCGCCGTGGCGGTCTTCGGCGGACGGAACTGGACGATCATCTCCGCCGGGCTGCTGCTCGTACCGACCGTCGCGGCCTTCACGGTCATGGAGCCGGGCACGTCCTTCTCCACCTTCCTCCTCGTCGGCCTCCTGGCCGGCATCGGCGGCGGCAACTTCGCCTCCTCCATGACCAACATCAACGCCTTCTTCCCGCTCAGGAAGAAGGGCTGGGCGCTCGGCCTCAACGCCGGGGGCGGGAACATCGGCGTGCCGGTCATCCAGCTCACGGCGCTCGCGATCATCGGGGCGAGCGGCGGGCCGAGGGTGCTGCTCGGCATCTACATCCCGCTGATCCTGGTGGCCGCCGTCCTCGCCGCCCGCTTCATGGACAACCTCGCCTCCGTGAAGAACGACACCGGCGCCGCCAAGGACGCCGCCCGGGACGCCCACACCTGGATCATGGCCGTGCTGTACATCGGCACGTTCGGTTCGTTCATCGGCTACAGCTTCGCCTTCGGGCAGGTGCTCCAGACCCAGTTCGGGCGCACGCCGCTCCAGGCCGCGTACCTCACCTTCATCGGCCCCCTGCTCGGCTCGCTGATCCGGCCGCTGGGCGGCAGGCTCGCCGACCGGTACGGCGGCGCGCGGATCACGCTGTGGAACTTCGTCGCGATGGCCGCCGCCACCGCCGTACTCGTCGCGGCCAGCATGACCGAGTCGCTCGCGCTGTTCGTGGCCGTGTTCGTGGTGCTGTTCGTGCTCAGCGGGCTCGGCAACGGGTCGACGTTCAAGATGATCCCCGGCATCTTCCAGCACAAGGCGCTCGCCGAGGGGCTGGCGGGGGAGGAGGCCGTGGCATACGGGCGGCGGCTCTCCGGTGCCTCCATGGGGCTGATCGGCGCGGTGGGCGCCCTCGGCGGCGTCGCCATCAACCTCGCCTTCCGGCAGTCCTTCCTCTCCGTCGGCTCGGGCACCGGCGCCTTCGTCGCCTTCCTCGCCTACTACGCCGTCTGTTTCGCCGTCACCTGGGCGGTATACCTTCGCCGCCCTGCCGTACGGGCGTCCGACGGCCCGGCGGGCCCGGCGGAGACGAAGGCACCGCTCAGCTACGCCGAGGTGTGACGTAACACTGGTGACATGAGACGGAACCGAGCCTGTCACGCAGCGTTGGCAGGCTCGTTCGGCACGTGACTGGTCACGTGGGTGTGCGGTGGATGTGCACATGGGTGTGAACGATCGGAGCGCGGCGAGCCATGGACGACGAACAGCAGCGACCTGTCCAGCGACCTGACCACGGCCCCCTGGCCGGCTTCACCGTGGGCGTGACCGCCGCCCGCCGGGCCGACGAACTGGGCGCGCTGCTCCAGCGACGCGGTGCCGCCGTCCTGCACGCCCCGGCACTGCGGATCGTGCCGCTCGCCGACGACAGCGAGCTGCTGGCCACGACCAAGCAGCTCATCGACCAGGCACCGGACGTCGTCGTGGCGACCACCGCCATCGGCTTCCGGGGCTGGATCGAGGCCGCCGACGGCTGGGGTCTCGGCGACGCCCTCCTGGGCCGGCTGCGCGAGGTGGAACTGCTCGCGCGCGGGCCCAAGGTCAAGGGCGCGGTACGGGCCGCCGGGCTGACGGAGGAGTGGTCGCCGGCCTCCGAGTCCATGGCCGAGGTGCTGGACCGGCTCCTGGAGGAGGGCGTCGACGGCCGCCGGGTCGTCGTACAGCTGCACGGCGAGCCGTTGCCGGGGTTCGTGGAGGCGCTGCGGGAGGGCGGCGCCGAGGTGGTCGGCGTGCCCGTCTACCGGTGGCTGCCGCCGGAGGACCTCGGGCCCGTCGACCGGCTGCTGGACGCCGCCGTCGCCCGGGGCCTGGACGCCGTGACGTTCACCAGCGCGCCGGCCGCCGCGTCCCTCCTCGCCCGCGCCGAGGAACGCGGGCTGCTGCCCGGACTGCTCGCCGCCCTCGGCCACGACGTGCTGCCGGCCTGCGTGGGCCCGGTCACGGCGGTGCCGCTCCAGGCGCACGGCGTCGACACGGTCCAGCCCGAACGCTTCCGGCTCGGTCCCCTCGTCCAGCTCCTGTGCCAGGAACTCCCGGGCCGCGCGCGTGCCCTGCCAGTCGCCGGGCACCGGATGGAGATCCGCGGGCACGCGGTGCTGGTCGACGGGGAGCTGAGGCCGGTGCCGCCCGCGGGCATGGCCCTGCTGCGCGCGCTCTCCCGGCGGCCCGGCTGGGTCGTGCCCCGCGCGGACCTCCTGCGGGCCCTGCCGGGCGCGGGGCGCGACGAACACGCCGTCGAGACGGCCATGGCCCGCCTCCGCACGGCCCTCGGCGCGCCGAAGCTGATCCAGACGGTGGTGAAACGCGGCTACCGCCTGGCCCTGGACCCGGCGACGGACGCCAAGTACGCGGACACGTGAGGTGGGCACGCCGACCGGATCCCGTCGCGCCGCGCGGGGTGTCCGGCCGGGACGTCCGGTGGGGACGTCCGGTGGGGACGTCCGGCCGAGGTGTCCCGTCGGGGACGGGGTGGCGGGAGCGCGTGTGCGTCGGCCGGTCGTTCTGCGGGCGGGGGCCAGTCGGCGGGCATGGCGGGGGTGCGGATGTGTTTCGGTGGGTCGTTCTGCGGGTGGGGACCAGTCGGCGGGCGCGGTGGCGGGGCGGGTGTGGGTCGGCCGGGGTGTGCGTCGGCCGGTCGTTCTGTGCTGTGGACCGGCCGGCGGGCGCGGTGACGCGAACGGGCGCACCCCTGCCCGTCGTTCCCCCTGCCTCCGGTCGGCGGGCGCGGTGACGCGAACGGGCGCACCCCTGCCCGTCGTTCCCCCTGCCTCCGGTCGGCGGGCGCGGTGACGCGAACGGGCGCACCCCTGCCCGTCGTTCCCCCTGCCTCCGGTCGGCGGGCGCGGTGACGCGACGGACGTGCTCCGGGCGCGCGCGGGTGTGTGGGCAAGGTCCGGTCCGCGCGCGGGAGCTGTGCTGGACGCGGCCCGGGCGCGGGCGTGGGCGCGGGTGCCCACGCGGGAGCGGTGCGAGGGGTTCCGGGCGGGGGAGCGGGCAGGCACTGTAGAGGGTGGCGGAGGGAGCGGCCCACCCGTTCCCCTTTCCGGCCCGCCCCACCGGGCAACCTAGGCGGTGACAGGAACATGGCACTGGGTACGGCCACCGACCCGTACGAGCTGCGGTTCGACACCGGGCGGATCTGTCTGGACCTCATCGCCACCACCCACCCCATGGAACGGCTGGACTCCGTCGAGGTGCTGCGCGCCTGGATCACCGGCTCCGGACTCGTCCCGGCGGGCACCCCGCTGACCCACGCCGACGCCTCCTGGCTGGCCGGCTTCCGCGAACTGCGCCGTGAGACAGCGAGGCTGGTGCGCGGCCGGGCCGGGCCCGGAACCCGTCCGTACGACCTCGCGCTCGCCCGCGTCAACGACCTCGCCGGTGCCGCGCCCCCGGCCCCGCGGGCGGTGCGCGGCGCCGACGGCGCTCTGGTGAGGGAGCTGACCGGTCCGCCGGAGTGCGGGGCACTGCTCGGTGCCGTCGCCCGGGACGCGGTGGACCTGCTCACCGACCCCGTCGCACGGGCGAGTCTGCGGCAGTGCGCGGGCGACAACTGCCCGATCGTGTACGTCGACACCTCCCGCGGGCGCCGCAGGCGCTGGTGCTCCAGTGAGATCTGCGGCAACCGCGAGCGCGTCGCCCGGCACCGCCGCCGCGCCGCCCTGGCCCGCTGACCCGCGCGCACCCGGGTCCTCCGGCTGCTCCCGGTGGCGTGACGGGAAGGTCCGGAGAAACGGGGCGGGGAGGACCGGCAGCCCGGCCGGGTCCGCCTTCGCCGCCTTGCCCGACGGGGCACGGCGGGCGGGAGACGCCCAGCTCCCGGACGGTTCCGGACCGGGGCCACGGCGTCCCGGACGCCACCACCGACCAGGCCGGGAAGCCGCTCCACGGGCACGGCGGCGCCGCCCCCCAGCCCGCCCGGACCGGTCACTCCGCGGTGCTGGCCTGCGCCGGCGAGCGGCTGGTCCAGGCCGACGCGTGGCTTCCGGAGCCCCCTTCGCGTACCTTTGACGGCTGCCCAGCACGTCAGAAGGGGGCCCGGTGGCCGCACAGGCTCAACAGGATTCAGCGGTCGACTCGGTTCACGGCGCCGCGGCGGAAGCCGCACACGACTCCGTGCGGGACCGAGAGACCCGCGTGGAACAGGCACACCTGGACCGGGTGTACCGCCGCCTCGAGGAGAAGATCCACGAGGCGGAGTTCCTCATGCACGACGCCGCACAGCGCGGCCACGTCGGTACGCCCGGTGCGCTGGCCGAGCGCGACGCCCAGGTCTTCCGGGCCGGCATCCACCTCAACCGTCTGAACAACGAGTTCGAGGACTTCCTCTTCGGCCGGATCGACCTGCTCCTCGGCAAGGACGGCAAGAAGGGCCCGGACGGCGCGTACACGGCGGTGGAGCCCGCGGAGGGCGCCCTCCGGCCGGACAACACCGCCGACATCGCCGAGACCCTGCACATCGGCCGCATCGGCGTCCTGGACGAGGACTACGCCCCGCTGGTCATCGACTGGCGGGCGCCCGCCGCGGCCCCGTTCTACCGGTCCACGCCGGTCGACCCGGGCCGGGTCGTGCGCCGCCGGGTGATCCGCTCCAAGGGGCGGCGCGTCCTCGGCGTCGAGGACGACCTCATGCGGCCCGAGATCACGGCGTACCTGGACGGCGACGAGCTGCCCGTCATCGGTGACGGCGCCCTGATGGCCGCCCTCGGCCAGGCCCGCACCCACACGATGCGGGACATCGTCGCCTCCATCCAGGCCGAGCAGGACATGGTGATCCGCGCCCCCGCCGCCTCCGTGACCTACGTCGAGGGCGGCCCCGGCACCGGCAAGACCGCCGTCGCCCTGCACCGGGCGGCGTACCTGCTCTACCAGGACCGGCGCCGCTACGCGGGCGGCATCCTGATCGTCTCGCCCACCCCGCTGCTGGTGGCGTACACCGAGGGCGTGCTGCCCTCCCTGGGGGAGGAGGGCCAGGTCGCCATCCGCGCCATCGGCTCCCTGGTCGACGGCGCCGAGGCCACGCTGTACGACTCCCCGGCCACCGCCCGCGTCAAGGGTTCCTCCCGCATGCTCAGGGTGCTGCGCAAGGCCGCGCGCGGGGCCCTGGAGCCGCAGGACTCGCCGACCCTGCTGCGGGTCGTCGCCTTCGGCCGCCGCCTCGAGCTGGAGGGCGAGGAACTGGCCGCCATCCGCCAGGCCGCCCTCGGCGGCACCGCGCCCGTCAACCTGCTGCGCCCCCGCGCCCGCAGGCTGCTCCTGGACGCCCTGTGGGAGAAGTCCGGCGCCGGCGCCCGCCACACCGACCCCGAGCTGGCCGCCGAACTGCGGTCCTCCTTCGACGAGGACGTCACCTCCGAGGACTCCTTCACCGCCTTCCTGGACGCCTGGTGGCCGGAGCTCACCCCCGGCGCCGTGCTGGCGGCCATGGCGGACGAGCGGCGCCTCGGCCGCTGGGCCCGGCGCGTCCTCAACCCCGGCGAGATCCGCAAGGTGGCCCGTTCGCTGCGGCGCGAGGGCCACTCCGTGCACGACATCGCCCTGCTCGACGAGCTCCAGGCCATCGTCGGCACCCCGGCCCGCCCCCGCAAGCGGCGCGAGCTCGACCCGCTGGACCAGCTCACCGGCCTGGAGGAGCTGATGCCGCAGCGCGAGGAGACCCAGCGCGAGCGCGCCGAGCGCCTCGCGCAGGAGCGCACCGAGTACGCGCACGTCATCGTCGACGAGGCCCAGGACCTCACCCCCATGCAGTGGCGGATGGTCGGCCGCCGCGGCCGGCAGGCCACGTGGACCGTCGTCGGCGACCCGGCCCAGTCCTCCTGGTCCGACCCCGACGAGGCGGCGGCGGCCCGCGACGAGGCCCTGGGCAGCCGTCCGCGGCGCCGCTTCCAGCTCACGGTGAACTACCGCAACCCGGCCGAGATCGCCGCCCTGGCGGCCAAGGTGCTCGCCCTCGCCATGCCGGGCTCCCCGTCGCCGACGGCCGTGCGGTCCACGGGCGTGGAGCCGGGCTTCGTGGTGGTGCGGGACTCTCTCGCCGAGACGGTCCGGGAGGAGGCGGCCCGGCTGCTGGACCTCGTCGACGGCACCGTCGGCGTCGTGGTCGCCATGAACCGCCGGGAGGAGGCCCGGCGCTGGCTGGCCGGACTGGGGGACCGGGTGGTGGCGCTGGGCAGCCTGGAGGCGAAGGGCCTGGAGTACGACGCCACCGTCGTCGTCTCGCCGGCCGAGATCGCCGACGAGTCGCCCGCCGGGCTGCGGGTGCTGTATGTCGCCCTGACCCGGGCGACCCAGCAGCTGACGGTCGTCTCGTGCGAGCGGGACGAGCCGGACGCCGCGGGGGTGCCGGACCTGCTCCGCGACTGAGGCACCCGGATGTGCGAGAGGCCCGCGCCGTCGTCGGACGGCGCGGGCCTCTCGTGCGTCTGAGTGGCACCGACCCGCCATGCTCGCCTCGCGGCAAGTGGTCGCTCGTAGCGACGAAGGTTGGGCCCGGGGGCTTGGATCGAGCCGGTGCCACATCCAAGGTAACAAACGATTCCCGCAAGACAATTCCCGTGCCCGGAGGTCCGTACCCGGGGGTCCGTTCGCGGGCCGGTGCGCCCCTCCCGTCGTCCCTCCCGTCGTCCCTTCCGGCGCCCTGTCCCGGTCGCCCCTTCCGCCGGTGGCCAACTTCTCGTATGGTGGAAGTTGTTTTCCGAAAGAGTCCCACTCTCCGGTTGGACGGCGCGCGAACAAAAGGTTCGCAATCCAGGGCGGCTACCGCGTACTCGGTGGTAGGTGCGACGATCGGACGGCACAGCACAGCTACACGGTGAAAGCAGAGGAAGTCGGCCATGGCAACGGCGCCCAGCGTCTCCTACTCGATGACGGTCAGGCTGGAGGTGCCCGCGAGCGGAACCGCAGTCTCGCAGCTCACCACCGCCGTGGAGTCCTCCGGAGGCTCGGTCACCGGCCTCGACGTCACGGCCTCCGGCCACGACAAGCTCCGGATCGACGTCACCATCGCGGCCGGTTCGACCTCGCACGCCGACGAGATCGTGGAGCAGCTGCGCGGTATCGAGGGTGTCAGTCTCGGCAAGGTCTCCGACCGCACCTTCCTCATGCACCTCGGCGGCAAGATCGAGATGGCGTCGAAGCACCCCATCCGCAACCGCGACGACCTCTCCATGATCTACACGCCGGGCGTGGCCCGCGTCTGCATGGCGATCGCCGAGAACCCCGAGGACGCCCGCCGCCTCACCATCAAGCGCAACTCCGTTGCGGTCGTGACCGACGGCTCGGCGGTGCTGGGCCTCGGCAACATCGGCCCGAAGGCCGCGCTGCCGGTCATGGAGGGCAAGGCGGCCCTGTTCAAGCGCTTCGCCGGCATCGACGCCTGGCCGCTGTGCCTCGACACCCAGGACACCGACGCGATCGTCGAGATCGTCAAGGCCATCGCCCCGGGCTTCGCCGGCATCAACTTGGAGGACATCTCCGCCCCCCGCTGCTTCGAGATCGAGGCCCGGCTGCGCGAGGCCCTCGACATCCCCGTCTTCCACGACGACCAGCACGGCACGGCGATCGTCGTCCTCGCCGCGCTGACCAACGCCCTGCGGGTCGTGGGCAAGGGCATCGAGAACGTGCGGGTCGTGATGTCCGGCGCCGGCGCGGCCGGTACGGCCATCCTCAAGCTGCTGCTCGCCGCGGGCGTGAAGAACGCCGTCGTCGCCGACATCCACGGCGTCGTGCACTCCGGACGCGCCGACCTGGTCGACGCCGCGCCCGGGTCCGCGCTGCGCTGGATCGCCGACAACACCAATCCCGAGGGTCTCACCGGCACCCTGAAGGAGGCCGTGCACGGCGCCGACGTCTTCATCGGCGTCTCCGCCCCCAACGTCCTGGACGGCGAGGACGTGGCCGCCATGACCGAGGACGCGATCGTGTTCGCGCTCGCGAATCCGGACCCCGAGGTCGACCCGGCGGTCGCCCGCCGGACCGCGGCGGTCGTCGCCACCGGCCGCTCCGACTTCCCGAACCAGATCAACAACGTCCTGGTGTTCCCGGGTGTGTTCCGCGGTCTGCTGGACGCCCAGTCCCGCACCGTCAACACCGAGATGATGCTCGCCGCCGCGCAGGCCCTCGCGGACGTGGTGACCGAGGACGAGATCAACCCCAACTACATCATCCCCAGCGTCTTCAACGACAAGGTCGCCGGTGCCGTCGCGGGCGCCGTGCGGGAGGCGGCCAAGTCCGCCGGAGCCGCGTCCTAGGCCCGGAGACACGGGGCAGCGGCCCCCCGCAGCGGTTGTGAGGATCGCCACGGCGGGCCGCCGTACCGGCGCGTCGTGGGATGGCGGGCCTCTCCTCGCCCTCTAGGGTGGCGCAAGGCTCAGGCCCTCTCGGCGTGTGACTCCCAAGGGTGTTCTCACGACTCCTGGGGGTGCCGGATTGGCTTTACCGCCGCAGGTGGAGGCAGGATGCCTCCCTGGGCGCGAGGGTCTGACGACCGACCCGGGTCCGGGGAGTGTCCGAGGCCCCTGGCAGCATCGGCATCGCTGTGCCCATCATGCGGCTCCGCCGCGTGGCACGCCTCAATGGCAAGAAGAACACGGGAGTAACAACATGAACCGCAGTGAGCTGGTGGCCGCGCTGGCCGACCGCGCCGAGGTGACCCGCAAGGACGCCGACGCCGTGCTGGCCGCGTTCGCCGACGTCGTCGGCGACATCGTCTCCAAGGGCGACGAGAAGGTCACCATCCCCGGCTTCCTGACCTTCGAGCGCACCCACCGTGCCGCTCGCACCGCCCGCAACCCGCAGACCGGCGAGCCGATCCAGATCCCGGCCGGCTACAGCGTCAAGGTCTCCGCGGGCTCCAAGCTCAAGGAAGCCGCGAAGGGCAAGTAAGCGCTCCGCTTCGAGCGCCGGGTGACTGCGGGCCGCCTCGCGGCTCGCGGGTCGTCCGTGGCCGGCCGCGCACGCGCGGCGGAGCCGCGGTCGACACGGACCCGCGCCCCCTGAGGGGGCGTCCACCACACGCCGATGGGGCGGTCACCCGAATCCGGGTGACCGCCCCATCGGCGCTTCCGCAGCGTCCTGCCGGCTCCCGCCGGGCCGGGCGCTCCGCCCGACGGCGGAGCTGACCAGGCGGCCGGCCGAGTGCCCCGCCGGGCGGCTCGGCCTTCGCCCCGGCACCACTGGCTTCTCCGTGCCGCCCCTGCCCGGGAGGCGGTGGACGACCCCCGGGCAGGCGGTGGAGGTGATCAGACGGTCAGCCGAGCGCCTTGCCGGGCAGTTCGACCTTGGCCCCCAGCTCCACCAGCTTCTCCATGAAGTTCTCGTAGCCCCGGTTGATGAGGTCGATGCCGTGGACCCGGGACGTGCCCTGCGCGGCGAGGGCGGCGATCAGGTACGAGAAGCCGCCGCGCAGGTCGGGGATGACCAGGTCGGCGCCCTCCAGCCTGGTCGGCCCGGAGACCACGGCCGAGTGCAGGAAGTTGCGCTGGCCGAAGCGGCAGTGGGAGCCGCCCAGGCACTCGCGGTACAGCTGTATGTGGGCGCCCATCTGGTTGAGCGCGGAGGTGAAGCCGAGGCGGGACTCGTAGACCGTCTCGTGGACGATGGACAGGCCGGTGGCCTGCGTCAGGGCGACCACCAGGGGCTGCTGCCAGTCCGTCTGGAAGCCCGGGTGCACGTCCGTCTCCAGGGCGATGGACTTCAGCTGGCCGCCCGGGTGCCAGAAGCGGATGCCCTCGTCGTCGATCTCGAAGGCGCCGCCCACCTTCCGGAAGGTGTTCAGGAACGTCATCATCGAGCGCTGCTGCGCTCCGCGGACGTAGACGTTCCCCTCGGTCGCCAGCGCCGCGGACGCCCAGGAGGCGGCCTCCAGGCGGTCCGAGAGGGCACGGTGGGTGTAGCCGCCGAGCTCGTCCACACCGGTGATGCGGATCGTGCGGTCGGTGTCCATCGCGATGATCGCGCCCATTTTCTGCAGGACGCAGATCAGGTCCTCGATCTCCGGCTCCACGGCCGCGTTGGACAGCTCCGTGACGCCCTCGGCGAGCACGGCCGTCAGCAGCACCTGCTCGGTCGCGCCGACGGACGGGTACGGCAGCCGGATCTTCGTGCCGCGCAGCCGCTGCGGGGCCTCCAGGTACTGGCCGTCCGCCCGCTTCTCGATCTTCGCGCCGAACTGCCGCAGCACCTCGAAGTGGAAGTCGATGGGCCGGCCGCCGATGTCGCAGCCGCCGAGGCCGGGGATGAAGGCGTGGCCGAGACGGTGCAGCAGCGGGCCGCAGAAGAGGATCGGGATGCGCGACGAGCCCGCGTGGGCATCGATGTCGGCGACGTTCGCGCTCTCCACGTGGGAGGGGTCGAGGACCAGCTCGCCGGGCTCCTCGCCCGGACGGACCGTCACCCCGTGCAGTTGCAGCAGGCCGCGTACGACCCGCACGTCGCGGATGTCCGGCACGTTGCGCAGTCGGCTCGGCGCACTGCCCAGCAGGGCCGCCACCATGGCCTTCGGCACGAGGTTCTTCGCACCGCGGACCCGGATCTCGCCCTCCAGCGGGGTTCCGCCGTGGACAAGCAGTACGTCATCAGCGCCGTTGACGGTCATGAATCTCGCGTTCCGTGGGGTTGGGCAGGGGCCAGGAGGGAAAGGGTAGTCGCCTTGTACCCCCCGTCTGTAAGCCTGTGCGTGGTAGGCCGACGTCATGGATTCGTCACAACACGGGGCGTTCCCCCTCGCGTACGCGGGGTCACGGCCGAGGGGGCGTGCGCGGAGTGCGCGTTCACCCCCGTGCCCCCGATTGCCTCCCCACGGGAGGGGAACATGCGGGATCATGTCTGGCATGACCGAGGTGTCCTCGCTCACAGGGCGGCTGCTCGTGGCAACGCCCGCCCTGGCGGACCCGAACTTCGAGCGTGCGGTGGTGCTCCTCCTCGACCACGACGAGGAGGGCTCCCTCGGCGTCGTGCTGAACCGCCCCACGCCGGTCGACGTGGGCGACATCCTGGAGGGCTGGGCGGCACTGGCCGGCGAACCCGGCGTCGTCTTCCAGGGCGGCCCCGTGTCGCTGGACTCCGCCCTGGGCGTCGCCGTCGTGCCCGGCGGAGCGGCCGGCGAGCGGGCACCCCTGGGCTGGCGACGGGTGCACGGCGCGATCGGCCTGGTGGACCTGGAGGCCCCGCCGGAGCTGCTGGCCCCCGCGGTGGGCGCCCTGCGGATCTTCGCCGGGTACGCCGGCTGGGGCCCGGGCCAGCTGGAGGACGAGCTGACGGACGGCGCCTGGTACGTGGTCGAGTCGGAGCCCGGCGACGTCTCCTCGCCGTTCCCGGAGAGGCTGTGGCGCGAGGTCCTGCGCCGCCAGCGCAACGAGCTGGCGATGGTGGCGACGTACCCGGACGACCCCTCGCTCAACTGAGCGCCCGGCCGGTCGCCCGGCCGAGTGCCCGCCCGACCGCTCGGCCGCCCGACCGCTCGGCCGCCCGACCGCTCGGCCGCCCGGCCGGTCGAGCGATCACCCGGTCCGTGTGAGCTCGCGAACCCCGGCTTTCAGTACCCTGGCATGCATGAGCACTCTCGAGCCCGAGCGCGGGACTGGTACGGGGACCCTCGTAGAGCCGACGCCGCAGGTGTCCCACGGTGACGGCGACCACGAGCGCTTCGCCCATTACGTCCAGAAGGACAAGATCATGGCGAGCGCCCTCGACGGCACCCCCGTCGTGGCGCTGTGCGGCAAGGTGTGGGTACCGGGCCGTGACCCGAAGAAGTACCCCGTGTGCCCCATGTGCAAGGAGATCTACGAGTCCATGAGCGGCGGCGGAGACGAGGGCAAGGGCGGCGACAAGAAGTAGCAGCCCCGCCCGACCGAGAGTTCCGACGGCCCCCGGAGCGTGCCCGCGCGCGCTCCGGGGGTCATCGCGTTGTCGCCGCCGACGGCGCCGCTGGTCTTCTTCCGTACCCGTGCTACGACGACTCGTCTCCGGCCGCGACTCAGCGGTGAAGGACCACCCTTGAAGGTAGGACTGACGTGACGGACCTGATTCCCCGGCCTCGGCAACTGACGCTCCGGGAAGGCGGTTTCCTCGGCCTCGGCCCGGACACCAAGCTGGTGGCGGGTGACGGCACCGAGCGCACCGAACGCTGGTTGCGCGCCACGGTGGGAGCGGCCACCGGCCTGCCGTTCGCGCCCGGGGCGGGGGGTGACGACGTCGTCCGCCTGTCCCTCGACGGTGAGCTGGCCCCCGAGGGCTACCGCCTCGACGTCACTCCGGCCGGTGCGCACCTCGCGGGCGGTGACCCGGCCGGCCTGTTCTGGGGCGCCCAGACGCTGCGGCAACTGCTCGGACCGGACGCCTTCCGGCGCGCGCCGCTGCCCGGCACCCGGTGGCGGCTGCCGCTGGGCCGGGTCCAGGACGCGCCCCGCTTCCCCTGGCGCGGCCTGATGCTGGACGTCGCCCGGCATTTCATGCCCAAGGAAGGCGTCCTGCGCTACCTGGACCTGATGGCGGCCCACAAACTCAACGTCCTGCACTTCCACCTGACCGACGACCAGGGATGGCGCGTCGAGATCAGACGCCATCCGAAGCTCACCGAGACCGGCTCCTGGCGGGCGCGCACCAAATTCGGCCACCGGGCCTCACCGCTCTGGGAGGACAAACCCCACGGCGGCTACTACACCCAGGACGACATCCGGGAGATCGTCGCCTACGCCGCCGAACGGCACATCACCGTCGTCCCCGAGATCGACGTACCCGGACACTCGCAGGCCGCCATCGCCGCGTACCCGGAACTCGGCAACACCGACGTCGTCGACACCGCCTCCCTGACCGTCTGGGACACCTGGGGCGTCTCCGAGAACGTGCTCGCCCCCACCGACCACACCCTGCGCTTCTACGAGGGCGTCTTCGAGGAGGTCCTGGAGCTCTTCCCCTCCGAGTTCATCCACGTCGGCGGCGACGAGTGCCCCAAGGACCAGTGGCGGCGCTCGGCCACCGCGCAGGCCCGCATCGAGGAACTCGCGCTCGCCGACGAGGACGGACTCCAGGCCTGGTTCGTCCAGCACTTCGACACCTGGCTCGCCGAGCGCGGGCGCCGGCTCATCGGCTGGGACGAGATCCTGGAGGGCGGACTGGCCGAGGGCGCGGCCGTGTCCTCCTGGCGCGGGTACGCGGGCGGGGTCGCCGCCGCGCGCGCCGGACACGACGTCGTCATGTGCCCCGAGCAGCAGGTGTACCTGGACCACCGTCAGCACGGCGGCGAGGACGAACCCGTGCCGATCGGCTTCGTGCGCACCCTGGAGGACGTCTACCGGTTCGAGCCGGTTCCCGGGGAGTTGACGCCGGAGGAATCCGCACACGTGCTCGGCACCCAGGCGAACGTGTGGACCGAGGTGATGGAGAACCAGGCGCGCGTGGACTACCAGACGTTCCCGAGGCTCGCCGCGTTCGCGGAGGTCGCCTGGAGCGCCCTCCCCGCCCCGGCCGACCGGGACTTCGCCGACTTCGAGCGGCGGATGGCCGTCCACTACCGGCGGCTCGACGCCCTGGGCGTCGCCTACCGGCCGCCCGCCGGCCCCCTGCCCTGGCAGCGGCGGCCCGGCGTGCTCGGCCGGCCGATCGACGGTCCTCCGCCGAACAGGTAGGGAAAAGCGCCGAAACGCCACGGAAGCGTGGCAACTCGCGTACGTCGCACGTACCACCGATCGATGGATGTCCCGTGCGAAAACGGGCCATGTCACTGGTGAGGTGGGTGAATGCCTCCTAGCGGACCCCCGCGTTCGAGTCCTGCGAAGATGTGCCAGAGTTGCCACGTCCACCCTGTCAGGCCGTACGGTACGGCCACATGGGCGGGACCAGGTGGGACAGCGGGAAGGGGCAGTCGGTTTGACCACGCACGCACCGCAGGCGGCGCAGGCCGTCACGCTGCCCACGACACTGGACGAGGCCGTGGCGGCACTCGCCGCCATGCCCACCGCCGTGCCGGTCGCGGGCGGCACGGACCTGATGGCCGCCGTCAACTCCGGGCAGCTCAGGCCGGCCGCGCTGGTCGGCCTCGGCCGGATCAGCGAGATCCGCGGCTGGCAGTACCAGGACGGCCACGCGCTGCTCGGCGCGGGACTCACGCACGCCCGCATGGGCCGCCCCGACTTCGCCGCCCTCATCCCGGCGCTCGCGGCCGCCGCGCGCGCCGCCGGACCGCCGCAGATCCGCAACGCGGGCACCCTGGGCGGCAACATCGCCTCGGCCGCCCCCACCGGCGACGCGCTGCCGGTGCTGGCCGCCCTGGAGGCGACGCTGATCATCGCCGGCCCGGACGGGGCCCGCCGGGAGATGCCGGTGTCGCACCTGCTGGCAGGCATGGAGATGCTCCGCGCGGGCGAGCTCATCGGCTACGTGCGCGTGCCGCTGCTGCACGCGCCCCAGGTCTTCCTGAAGGCGACCGGCCGGACCGGACCGGGCCGCGCGACGGCCTCCGTGGCGCTGGTCCTCGACCCCGCCCGGCGCGGGGTGCGGTGTGCCGTCGGCGCGATCGCGCCGATGCCGCTGCGGCCCCTGGAGGCCGAGGAGTGGGTCGCCGGGCTCATCGACTGGGACAACGGCCGCGCGATCGTCCCGGAGGCCCTGCACGCCTTCGGCGAGTACGTCGCCGCCGCCTGCATCCCCGACGCGGCCCCGGCCGAGGACGGTTCCGTACCGCAGCTCCCGCCGGCCGTACTGCACCTGCGGCGCACCGTCGCCGCGCTGGCCCGACGAGCACTGGGGAGGGCGCTGTCGTGACCGACGACCAGCACGGAGAGGGCACGGAGGGCACGCCCCGCGGCGGCGGACGCTGGGACCCGCTGCCCCAGGGCGACTACGACGACGGTGCCACCGCCTTCGTGAAGCTGCCCGAGGGCGGCGTGGACGCGCTCTTCGCCTCCGCGGACAGCCCGCTCGCCGCGCCCGGACACGGCTATGTGCCGCCGCAGATCACGGTCGCGCCCGCCACCGGCACCGACCCGGCGGCCACCGGCACGTGGGGCATGCCGTCCGCACCCGTCGACGGCGCCCAGTGGCACGTCCCGGACACCGGCCCGCAGCAGGGCGGTCAGCAGCCCGGCGGCCACGGCGCTCAGCAGCCCGGCGACCACGGCGCCCAGGGGCACGGCGACCACGGCGGACAGGGGCACGGGCACGGCGGGCACCCCGAGTACGGGGCCCAGTACCCGCAGCAGGACCCGTACGGGCAGGCCGCGCAGGACCCGTACGGGCAGGCCGCACCGTACGACGCGCACGCGACGCAAGACGACCGGTTCACCTACCGGCCCGGGGCCACCGCCCAGTGGGACTTCTCCGGTGCCGCGGAGGGCACGGGCCCCGCGCCCTCCGCCGCCGCGCCCGGCCAGGACGTGACCGGGCAGTGGTCCATTCCCGTCGCCGACGGGGATCTGCCGGACGAGTCGGGCGAGTTCACCACCTCGTCGCTGGCCGGGCAGTGGGGCGGCACCGCACCGGCCACCCTGCCCGGCGGCGCCCCCGCGCCCTGGGCGACCCAGCCGGCCGGACAGCCGTGGGGCGACCCCGCGGCGCAGACCGGCCCGGGCGGCGAGGACCGGCAGGGCGCGGCCCCGCGCGCGTCCGGGCCCGCCGTCGGTCCGTACGCGGAAGCACCCGTCGGACCCGACGTGGCGGCAGGCTCCGCCGCACCGGTGGCCGACGAGACGGTGACCGGCGAGCCCGAGGGGGCCGAGGAGGCCCCTGAGGGGCCCGCTGAGCCCTCGGTGGGTGCGCGTGGGGATGTGGAGTCGCAGTCCGGCCCGGGAGCCGCTGAGGGACCCCTGGCGGGCTCCCTCCCGGAGGCCTCCGAGGCGCCCGTGACGGGCTTCCCGGAGGCCGCTGAAGAACCCGCGACGGACTCCGTCCCGGAGGCCTCCGAGCCGCCCGTGGCGGGCCCCGCACCCGAGGGATCCGGGGACCCCGCGGCGGACCCGGCCCCGGCCGCCGCGACCGGCCCGGGAGCCGCCGGCGGCCCCGTGGAGGGCTCCGGCCCGCGGGCCGGACGGGACGGGGCGCCGCACCCCGGGCACGAGCGCGAGCCCGGTCGGGGGCATGAGCAGGGGCGGGAAGCGGGTCACGAACCCGGCCGTGAGCAGGGCCAGGACGCGGGTCACGAGCCCGGCCGTGAGCAGGGGCGGGAAGCGGGTCACGAGCCCGGCCGTGAGCGGGGGCAGGAGCAAGAGGCGGAGCCCCGGGCCGGCCTCGACGCGGACCCCGGGCCCGACCCGGCCGCCGACGCCCGGGAGCGGCCCTCCACCGGCCCGCACGAGGAGCACCCCCTCGCCTCCTACGTGCTGCGCGTCAACGGCGCCGACCGGCCCGTCACCGACGCCTGGATCGGCGAATCGCTGCTCTACGTGCTGCGCGAACGGCTCGGCCTCGCCGGCGCCAAGGACGGCTGCTCGCAGGGCGAGTGCGGCGCCTGCAACGTGCAGGTCGACGGGCGGCTGGTCGCCTCTTGCCTGGTCCCGGCCGTGACCGCCGCCGGCAGTGAGGTGCGTACGGTCGAGGGCCTGGCCGCCGACGGGCAGCCGTCGGACGTGCAGCGGGCGCTCGCCCGGTGCGGCGCGGTGCAGTGCGGCTTCTGCGTGCCCGGCATGGCGATGACCGTGCACAACCTCCTGGAGGGCAACCCGGCGCCGACCGAACTGGAGGCCCGGCAGGCCCTGTGCGGCAACCTCTGCCGCTGCTCCGGGTACCGGGGCGTGCTGGAGGCGGTCAGGGAGGTCGTCGCCGAGCGCGAGGCGCACGCCGCCGCCGACACGCCCGGGACGGAAGCCGACGAGCCCCGCATCCCGCACCAGGCGGGTCCGGGCGCGGGCGGCGTCAACCCGGCGGCGTTCGAGTTCCCGGAACCGCCCGGCACGCCGGACCCGCCCGGACCGCACTCCCAGGGCCCGCACGAGCAGCCCTATGGTGACCAGCCCCACCGCCAGGACGGAGGCCACGCGTGAGCAACGACGCCGCGACTGCGGAGGCCGAGGGAGCCGTCGAGCCGGCCCTGGCCCCGGAGCCGGTCCCGCACGGCCTCGGCGCGTCCCTGCCGCCCGCCGACGCACGCGCGAAGACGGAGGGCACCTTCCCGTACGCCGCCGACCTGTGGGCCGAGGGCCTGCTGTGGGCGGCCGTCCTGCGCTCCCCGCACCCGCACGCGCGCATCGTGGCCATCGACACCACCCACGCGCGGGAGATGCCCGGCGTCCGCGCGGTCGTCACCCACGAGGACGTACCCGGCACCCCGCTGCACGGGCGGGGCAGGGCCGACCGGCCGGTGTTCGCCTCCGAGGTCGTACGCCACCACGGCGAGCCCATCGCCGCCGTCGCCGCCGACCACCCGGACACCGCGCGGATGGCCGCCGCCGCCGTCATCGTCGAGTACGAGGTGCTCGACCCGGTCACCGACCCCGAGCAGGCCTTCGAGGCCGAGCCGCTGCACCCCGACGGGAACCTGATCCGGCACATCCCGCTGCGCCACGGAGACCCGGACGCGGCCGGCGAGGTCGTCGTGGAGGGCCTGTACCGCATCGGCCGCCAGGACCCGGCCCCCATCGGCGCCGAGGCGGGCCTCGCGGTGCCGCGCCCCGACGGCGGCGTGGAGCTGTACGTGGCCTCCACCGACCCGCACGGCGACCGCGACACGGCCGCCGCCTGCTACGGCCTGCCACCCGAACAGGTGAAGGTCGTCGTCACCGGGGTGCCCGGTGCCACCGCCGACCGGGAGGACCGGGGCTTCCAGCTGCCGCTCGGCCTGCTGGCGCTGAAGACCGGCTGCCCGGTGAAACTGGCCGCCACGCGCGAGGAGTCCTTCCTCGGCCACGTCCACCGGCACCCCACCCTCCTGCGCTACCGCCACCACGCGGACGCCGAGGGGCGGGTGGTGAAGGTCGAGGCGCAGATCCTGCTCGACGCGGGCGCCTACGCCGACACCTCCTCCGACGCGCTGGCCGCCGCGGTCGCGTTCGCCTGCGGCCCCTACGTCGTCCCCAACGCCTTCATCGAGGGCTGGGCCGTACGCACCAACAACCCGCCGTCCGGCCATGTGCGCGGTGAGGGCGCCATGCAGGTGTGCGCCGCGTACGAGGCGCAGATGGACAAGGTCGCCAGGAAGCTCGGCCTGGACCCCGCCGAGGTGCGGCTGCGGAACGTGCTGGCCACGGGCGACGTGCTCCCCACCGGCCAGACGGTCACCTGCCCGGCCCCGGTCGCCGAACTCCTGGAGGCTGTACGGGACTTCCCGCTGCCCACCCTGCCCAAGGACACTCCCGAGGACGAGTGGCTGCTGCCCGGCGGCCCCGAGGGCGCGGGCGAACCGGGCGCGGTGCGCCGGGGCGTGGGTTACGGCATCGGCATGGTGCACATGCTCGGTGCCGAGGGCGCCGACGAGGTCTCCACGGCCACCGTGAAGGTCCAGGACGGCGTGGCGACGGTGCTGTGCGCGGCCGTCGAGACCGGCCAGGGCTTCACCACGCTGGCCCGGCAGATCGTGCAGGAGACGCTCGGCGTCGACGAGGTGCACGTGGCGCCCGTCGACACCGACCAGCCCCCGGCCGGCCCGGGCTGCCGGGGCCGCCACACCTGGGTGTCGGGCGGCGCGGTGGAGCGGGCCGCCAAGATGGTCCGCACCCAGCTCCTCCAGCCCCTCGCGCACCAGTTCGGGATGTCGACCGAGCTGCTCCAGATCGCCGACGGAAAGATCACCTCGTACGACGGCGTGCTGTCGACCACCGTCGCCGAGGCGCTGGACGGCAAGGAACTGTGGGCCACCGCCCAGTGCCGCCCGCACCCGACCGAGCCGCTGGACGAGGCCGGCCAGGGCGACGCCTTCGTCGGCATGTCCTTCTGCGCGATCCGCGCGGTGGTGGACGTCGACATCGAGATCGGCTCGGTACGGGTCGTGGAGCTGGCCGTCGCGCAGGACGTGGGCCGGGTGCTGAACCCGGCCCAGCTCACCGCCCGGATCGAGGCGGGCGTGACCCAGGGCGTCGGCATCGCGCTGACGGAGAACCTGCGCACCCCGCGCGGCCTGGTCCGCCACCCCGACCTGACCGGCTACGCCCTCCCGACCGCGCTGGACGCACCGGACATCCGGATCGTGAAGCTCGTCGAGGAACGCGACGTGGTCGCCCCCTTCGGCGCGAAGGCGGTCAGCGCGGTGCCGGTCGTGGCCTCCCCGGCGGCCGTCGCCTCCGCCGTGCGCGCGGCCACGGGGCGCCCGGTGAACCGGCTCCCGGTCCGTCCGCAGGCCGCGGTGGTGACCGGCGGCTGAGCCGCCCGCGCGCGTGGGGCAACGGGTGAGGTGCCCGGTGCGTCCTACGAGGAGAACGGCCTGCGCGCACGGGCGCGTTGTCAGTGGCGGCGCGTAGGCTCCGCAGGAGTGGGAACGGCAGCCGTCGGCGCACGGGCGGACACACATGCACGGGGGAGACGATGCACGCGGTGATGCACGCGGTCACGAGCGGGACGACGAGCACGCACGGTCCGGCGGCGCCGGACGTCCCGGGGGTGCCGTCGCTGGTGACGTGGGTCCGCCTCGCGACGTCGGTGGAGGACCCGTCGTGGACGCGCGGCGCCGCCCGGTGGGCGCAGGGGGGCTGTGACAGGCCGTCGCTGTGGAACACCTCCGCCCTGATGAGCTGCCTGCTCCTGGCGGCGGGCCGCACGGCGCCGAGACCTTTCCCGGACCTGCCGGCGCGCTTCCTGGACCGTGAGTTCGGCCGCAGCCGGGTGACGCGGTTCGAGGACGTCGACTTCCCGGGGACCCTTCGCCACGAACCCACCCGCCGTTTCCTGCGGCAGACGGGCCTGCCCGAGGACGCCCATCCCTTCCGGCTGGACCGGGACACGGACGACCTGCCGCTGCCGACGCTGACCGAGTACTGCGACGAGTTCCCCGGGCACCGGGCCCCCGACCGCGCGGCTCACCTCATACGCCTGGGCCGGCTGACGGGCGGGGACCACGTGGTCGTCGACGGCACGACGGGCGCCGTCCTGACCTGGCGGGCGCCCGACGGCACCCTCCGCCCCCTGACGTCGGACGTCTCGGCCCTCGCCCTCACCCTCTGGGCGCTGCGCCGCGCGACACTGCTGGAGGCCGTGGCGGGGATCGAACCCGCGTAACTCCCCGCGAGCGGAGCTCGCTGACGGACGCAGTGCGGGCGAGCCCCTCACGCCGTTCACGTACGCCCGGCCGCGCCGGTGGTCGTACGACCAAGGTCCCGGTCCGTGACCGCCTCCCGACAGGGGTCACCGTGAGCTGCGGCCCTTACTCTGGCGACCATGACCGTCCCTGAACCGCGCGACACCGATGTCGCCGACACCGTCGTCCCCGACACCGTCGTCCCCGACTCCGACTCCGGATCCGACCGCACCGCGCCCGCCGACGCGACCGTGCTGAGCCGCGGCTACCGGGCGCTGAGCATCGGCATCGTCTCCGTCGTCGTACTGATCGCCTTCGAGGCGACGGCGGTCGGCACCGCGATGCCGGTGGCGGCGCGGGAGCTGGACGGGGTGTCGCTGTACGCGTTCGCGTTCTCCGGGTACTTCACGACGAGCCTGTTCGGGATGGTGCTCTCCGGCCAGTGGTCGGACCGGCGGGGCCCGTTGACGCCGCTGACCGGCGGGATCGCCGCCTTCGCGGTCGGACTGGTGCTGTCCGGGACGGCCGGCGCGATGTGGCTGTTCATCCTCGGGCGGGCCGTGCAGGGGCTCGGCGGCGGCCTGGTGATCGTCGCGCTGTACGTCGTCGTCGGGCGGGCCTACCCGGAGCGGCTGCGGCCCGCGATCATGGCGGCGTTCGCCGCGGGCTGGGTCGTCCCCTCCGTCGTCGGCCCGCTCGCCTCCGGAGCGGTGACCGAACACCTCGGCTGGCGCTGGGTGTTCGTCGGCATCCCGGTGCTGGTGGTGTTCCCGCTGGCCCTCGCGCTCCCGCAGATACGCAGCCGCGCCGCCGGGCCGGTGGGCGGGGCGGACGCGCCCGCGTCCTTCGACCGCCGCCGCATCCGCCTCGCCCTCGCCATCTCGCTGGGCGCCGGCCTGCTCCAGTACGCCGCCCAGGACCTGCGCTGGGTCTCCCTGCTGCCCGGCGCGGTGGGCGTGGCGCTGCTCGTCCCGGCCGTCCTCGGGCTGCTGCCGCCCGGCACCTACCGGGCGGCGCGAGGCCTGCCGTCCGTGGTCCTGCTGCGCGGTGTCGCCGCGGGCTCCTTCGTCGCCGCCGAGTCCTTCGTGCCCCTGATGCTGGTCACCCAGCGGGGGCTCAGCCCCACGATGGCCGGCTTCTCGCTGGCCGCGGGCGGGGCGACCTGGGCCCTGGGCTCGTGGGTGCAGTCCCGGCCGCGCCTGGAAGCGCACCGTGAGCGTCTGATGACCCTCGGCATGGCCCTGGTCGCGGCGGCCATCGTCACGGCGCCCAGTGTGCTGATCGACGCCGTGCCCGCCTGGACGGTGGCCGTCGCCTGGGGCTTCGGCTGCTTCGGGATGGGCCTGGTGATCTCCTCCACCAGTGTGCTCCTGCTCAAGCTCTCCGCCCCCGAGGAGGCCGGCACCAACTCCGCCGCCCTCCAGATCTCCGACGGCCTCTCCAACGTGATCCTGCTCTCCGCCGGCGGAGCCGCCTTCGCCGCCCTCGGCGGCGGCACGGTCAGTCACGCGGCCACGGAGGCCTCCGGCTCCCACCCGGCGGCCTTCGCGGCGGTGTTCCTGCCCATGGCGGCGGTGGCGCTGGTGGGCGCGTGGGTCGCGACCCGGGTGCGTGAGCGGTGAGCGGCGAGGCGGCCCGGCCGCGGTGATCGCGGGGCGGTCCCGGCGGCTGTGACGTCCGTCCCACCCGGGGGCGACCCGCCCAGGTGCGGGCGTCGGCCGCGTCGGGGCGCCGGTAGGGTGGCCCGGTTGTCATACGTGGCCGAGCCGTTCTACCCCCTTCGGAGACCGTGACTACCACCGCCAGCTCCAGCACCTCGCACCACCTCTCCCCGGCCTTCCCCGGCCGCGCCCCGTGGGGCACCGCCAGCAAGCTGCGGGCCTGGCAGCAGGGGGCGATGGAGAAGTACCTCCAGGAGCAGCCCCGGGACTTCCTGGCGGTCGCCACCCCCGGCGCCGGCAAGACCACGTTCGCGCTGACGCTGGCGTCCTGGCTGCTGCACCACCACGTCGTGCAGCAGGTGACCGTGGTCGCGCCGACCGAGCACCTGAAGAAGCAGTGGGCGGAGGCCGCGGCGCGGATCGGGATCAAGCTGGACCCCGAGTACAGCGCCGGGCCCCTCAGCCGGGAGTACCAGGGCATCGCCGTCACCTACGCGGGCGTCGGCGTGCGCCCCATGCTGCACCGCAACCGCGTCGAGCAGCGCAAGACCCTCGTCATCCTCGACGAGATCCACCACGCCGGTGACTCCAAGTCCTGGGGCGAGGCCTGCCTGGAGGCGTTCGAGCCGGCCACGCGGCGCCTCGCGCTGACCGGTACGCCCTTCCGGTCCGACACCAACCCGATCCCCTTCGTCACGTACGAGGAGGGCAACGACGGCATCCGCCGCTCCGCCGCCGACTACACCTACGGCTACGGCTCCGCGCTCGCCGACGGCGTCGTCCGCCCCGTCATCTTCATGAGCTACAGCGGCAACATGCGCTGGCGCACCAAGGCCGGCGACGAGATCGCCGCCCGGCTCGGCGAGCCCATGACCAAGGACGCCGTCAGCCAGGCCTGGCGCACCGCGCTGGACCCGCGCGGCGAGTGGATGCCCGCCGTGCTGCGCGCCGCCGACCAGCGGCTCACCGAGGTCAGGAAGGCCATCC
This sequence comes from Streptomyces sp. AC627_RSS907, assembly GCF_019049165.1. Classification (NCBI taxonomy): domain Bacteria; kingdom Bacillati; phylum Actinomycetota; class Actinomycetes; order Kitasatosporales; family Streptomycetaceae; genus Streptomyces; species Streptomyces sp. AC627_RSS907. The sequence continues at coordinate 12,615 of NZ_JAGMUE010000070.1, read as the reverse complement.
CGGACGCCGGCGCCCTCGTCATCGCCGCCGACCAGGACTCCGCCCGCGCCTACGCCAAGCTGATCCGCGAGATCACCGGCACCAAGGCCACCGTCGTGCTCTCCGACGACACCGGCGCGTCGAAGAACATCGACGACTTCAGCGCGGGCACCGACCGGTGGATGGTCGCCGTCCGCATGGTGTCCGAGGGCGTCGACGTGCCCCGCCTCGCGGTCGGCGTGTACGCCACGACGATCTCGACGCCGTTGTTCTTCGCCCAGGCCGTCGGACGCTTCGTCCGGTCGAGGCGGCGCGGCGAGACCGCCTCCGTGTTCTTGCCGACCGTGCCCGACCTGCTCACCTTCGCCAACGAGATGGAGCGCGAGCGCGACCACGTCCTCGACAGGCCCAAGAAGGAGGGCGAGGAGGACCCGTACGCCGAGTCCGAGAAGGAGATGGACGAGGCGAACCGGGAGCAGGACGAGGACACCGGCGAGCAGGACATGCTGCCCTTCGAGGCGCTGGAGTCCGACGCCGTCTTCGACCGGGTCATGTACAACGGCGCCGAGTTCGGCATGCAGGCCCACCCGGGGAGCGAGGAGGAGCAGGACTACCTCGGCATTCCGGGGCTGTTGGAGCCCGACCAGGTGCAACTCCTGCTCCAGAAGCGGCAGGCCCGGCAGATCGCGCACAGCCGCAGGAAGCCGGACGACGAGGCCGACCTGCTCGAACTGCCCGCCGAGCGGCGCCCGGTCGTCTCCCACAAGGAGCTGATGGAGCTGCGCAAGCAGCTCAACACCATGGTCGGCGCCTACGTCCACCAGAGCGGCAAGCCGCACGGCGTGATCCACACCGAGCTGCGCCGCGTGTGCGGCGGCCCGCCCAGCGCCGAGGCCACCGCGGGGCAGTTGCGCCAGCGCATCGCCAAGGTGCAGGAGTGGGCGACGCGGATGAAGTGACGCCCGGGGACCGAGGTCACCCCGCGAGCGCTGTACGTATCCGGACAAACACAGGTAGTCCCTACCGGTCGCCGCCCGGATTCTGGACGGAGCCTTCCGCTGAGCGAACCTGGTCGCTACTGTCCCGCTACGCACGCCCCGTGGCAGCGCTGCCGCGGAGCGCAGCCGTGAAGCGACTGGGCCCGGGCAGAAGGCCGGGCCGTCAGCCGATCGGCGGCCTCTGAAGCGCGTCATTGACGGGACTCGGTGACGCAACCGCCGCGAGGGGGCCGCCGACCTCACCACTAAGGAGTGGGCGTCGTGACCGCGGAGACCTCTCAGACGCTCGATCGGGGACTGCGGGTCCTCAAACTGCTGGCCGATACGGACCACGGGCTGACCGTCACCGAGCTATCCCACAAACTGGGCGTGAACCGCACTGTCGTGTACCGGTTGCTCGCCACGCTGGAACAGCACGCACTGGTACGCCGGGACCTGGGCGGACGCGCCCGGGTCGGACTCGGGGTGCTCGGACTGGGCCGCCAGGTGCACCCGTTGGTGCGCGAGGCGGCGATGCCCGCGCTGCGGTCGCTGGCCGAGGACATCGGAGCGACGGCCCACCTGACGCTGGTGGACGGGGCGGAGGCGTTGGCCGTGGCCGTCGTCGAACCGACCTGGACGGACTACCACGTGGCTTACCGGGCGGGGTTCCGGCATCCGCTGGAGCGGGGGGCCGCGGGGAAGGCGATCCTCTCCGCCCGGCGGTCGCTGCCCGTCGGCGGCGGCGAGGAGGGCGGGCCCGGATACACCCTGACCCACGGCGAGTTGGAGGCCGGGGCCTGCGGGGCGGCCGCGCCGCTGCTCGGGGTGACGGGGGTGGAGGGCAGCGTCGGGGTGGTGATGCTGGCCGACGTGGTGCCGGAGCGGGTGGGGGCGCGGGTGATGGACGCGGCGCGGGAGGTGGCGGAGGCGTTGCGGTGAGCGGGCGTGTGTGACGCGCCGTGCGGCGGCGCGGGCCCGGCGCCGCGGGGTGCCGCTGCGCCCACCGTGCCGCCCCGGGGTACTCCTCAGGCCGTTCAGGCACGGGGGAGGCACCACTGACCGCAGCCACGGCGGCGCGGCTGCCGGCCACGGCCCGGGGTGGCTGCTGCCCGCGGCCCGGGGCGGCAGGTGACTGTCCGCGGGCGGGGTGGCGGTGCTGCCCTGCCCGGGCGCGGTGCCGCCCCGCCCGGGCGCGGTGCCGCTCGCGCTGGAACGCGGTACTGCCCGTAGCCGGGGCGGCAGCGGCCTCGCGTTAGATTGGCCTCGTGCTCTCTCGTCTCACGCGCCCCCAGTTCCTCGCAGTCTGCGGCCTGCCCGTCGTGGCGTTGCTCGCCACCGCGGTGTTCGCGCCGTTGCCGTTCTCCGTGGCGCGGCCCGGGCTGACGGCCGACGTGCTCGGGAGCCACCGGGGCGCGCCGGTGATCACGGTCAAGGGGGCGCCGACCCACGCCACGAGCGGGCAGCTGCGGATGACCGCGATCGAGGCGACCGGCCCGGAGGCGGACATCCGCCTCGGTGACGTGCTCGACAACTGGTTCGACACCGAGCGGGCGGTGATGCCGCGCGACGCCGTCTACCCGAGCGGCGACGACCTCAAGGAGATCGAGAAGCACAACGAGGAGCAGATGAAGGAGTCCCAGGACTCGGCGATCACGGCCGCGCTGGGCTACCTGCACCTCAAGGACTCGGACGTCGACGTCACCCTGCGCCTGAAGCGTGTCGGCGGCCCCAGCGCCGGTCTGCTGTTCTCCCTCGGCATCATCGACAAGCTGGGCCCCGACGACCTCACCGGCGGCCGGGTCATCGCCGGTACCGGCACGATCACCGCCGACGGCGAGGTCGGTGCCGTGGGCGGCGTGCCGTTGAAGACGCAGTCCGCCCGGCGGGACGGGGCCACCGTCTTCCTGGTGCCGAAGGCGGAGTGCTCACAGGCTCAGGCCCAGCTGCCGAAGGGGCTCAGACTGATCCCGGTCACCACCCTGAAGGGCGCGGTCGCGTCGCTCCGGGCGCTGGAGTCGGGCAAGGGCGAGGTCCCCGCCTGCTGAGTGCCGCTCAGCCCTCCTTCACGAAGCCCTTCTCCACCATCCAGTCCAGCGCCACCTGGTGCGGGTCCTCCCCGTCCACGTCGACCTTCGCGTTCAGCGTCCGCGCGACATCGTTGGTCAGCGCCTTGGTGACCGGGGCGAGGAGGGGGGCGATCGCCGGCCACTTCTTCAGGGTGGCCGTGCGGACCATGGGCGCCGCGTTGTAGTTCGGGAAGAACGTCCGGTCGTCCTCCATCACCACCAGGTCCATGGACTTGATCCGCCCGTCGGTGGTGTAGACCTCGCCGTACGTGCAGGCGCCCTTCGCGGTCTGGGTGTAGATGATGCCGGTGTCCATCTGCGTGATGTTCCGGGCCGGGACGTTCGTCCCGTACGCCTTCTGCAGCCCCGGCAGCCCGTCCGCGCGGTTGGCGAACTCGCCCTCCACGCACAGCGTCACCGCGCCGGGGTCCTTCTTCGCCAGCTCGGCCACCTCGGACATGGTCGACGTGCCGTACCTGCTGTGGTTGGCCTGGTTCGTCGCCAGCGCGTAGGTGTTGTTCATCGACGCCGGCGGCAGCCAGGTCAGCCCCTTCCTCGCATCGGCCGCGCGCACCGCCTCCCACTGCTGCCGCGGGTCGGGGATCGGCCGGCTGTTGCCCAGGTACGTGATCCAGGCGGTGCCCGTGTACTCGTACGTGGCGTCCGCGTCGCCGTTCTCGACCGCCGCGCGGGTGCCGACGGAGCCCTGGATGCCGGTGCGGTCGAGCACCTCGGCGCCGGCCGCCTCGAAGGCGATGCCCATGATCGCGCCGAGGATCAGCTGCTCGGTGAACTGCTTGGAGGTGACGGTGAGATCGGCGCCCTCCAACGGCCGGCCCTTCCCGATCGAGCCGGGCTCGACGTCGTCGACCATGGGGGAGCCGCTGGTCAGACCGCAGCCGGCGAGCACCACCAGGACCGAGGCGGCCGCCGGCAGACACGTACGCCGTCTCATGTCGCCGCTCCCAGACCGCGCGGGCGCAGCAGCAGCTCGGCGAGCGAGGCCAGCCAGTCCACCAGCAGCGCGAGGGCGACGGTGAGGATCGAGCCGAGCACCAGCACCGGCATGCGCTGACTGGTGATGCCGGTGGTGATCAGCACGCCCAGGCCGCCGCCCCCGCCGAAGGTCGCCAGGGCCGCCGTCCCGACGTTCAGCACCAGGGCCGTGCGCACGCCGGCCAGGATCAGCGGGACGGCCAGCGGCAGCTCCACGCGCGTGAGCACGCCCAGCGGGGACATGCCGATGCCGCGGGCCGCCTCCAGCAGCGTCGGGTCGTTCGCCTTGAGGCCGGCGATGGTGTTGGAGAGCACCGGCAGGATGGCGTAGACGATGATGCCGATCAGGGCGGACCTGCGGCCGATGCCCAGCCAGATCACCAGCAGCGCCAGCAGGCCGATCGCCGGGGTGGCCTGCCCGATGTTGGCGAGGGCCATCGCCACCGGCGTGACCTTCCGGAACATCCGGCGGGTGAGCAGGACGCCCAGCGGGATGGCGATGATCAGCACGAAGAAGGTGGAGATCACCGTGAGCTGCACGTGCTGCCACAGGGCCTTGGAGACCTGGCCGTGGGACAGGGCGTTCTCGCTCAGCGTGTCCAGATCGGCCTGCCGGAACCACAGCCAGGTCGCCAGCAGTACGGCGACCAGGACCGCGGGCAGGAAGGTCAGCTTCTGCCAGGTGACCCGCCGCCTGGTGGCGGCCGGGGACGGCGGGGGAGCCTCCTGCTCCTCGTCGTCGTCGTGGACGAGCCCGTTGTCGTGGTCGCCGTCGGGCCGCCGGCCGGAAGCGGTGCTCACGCCTTCGCCTCCCCTCCGAAGCCTCCGGTGCCTCCCGGGCCTCCGAGGCCGCCGGGGCCCTTGCGGCCTTCGGGGTCCTCGAAGTCCGCGGTGCCCTCCTGCTCGGAGTGCGTCTGGCCGGCCCGGGCCTCCTCCAGGTCGTGCCGGTGCTCCAGCGCGTCCAGCCGGTCGGCCTCCAGCAGTTCGTGCACGGAGTTCATCAGCGTCTCCATGTCGACGACGCCCTCGTACTCCCCGCGCCGCCCGGTGACCGCGACCCGTCCCGTGTTGTCGGTCAGCACCGCCTCCAGCGCGTCCCGCAGCGTCGCGTCCCTGGTCACCGTGTCGTGCACCAGCGTCCCGGCCCGCGCCAGCGAACCCCTGGCCCGCATCAGGTCGCCGCGCCGGAGCCACTTGTAGGGCCGGCCGCGCCGGTCGAGGAGCAGGATCTCGTTGGTGCCGGCCTCCCGCAGCCGGTCGAAGATGTGCTGGAGCGGGTCCTCCACGGTCACCGTCGGGTAGTCGGTGATCCCCACGTCCCGGACGCGGGTCAGGTTCAGCCGCTTCAGGGCCGCCCCGGCGCCCACGAAGCCGGAGACGAAGTCGTCCGCCGGGTTGGTGAGGATGGCCTCCGGGGTGTCGAACTGCGCGATGTGGGACCGTTCGCGCAGCACGGCGATCCGGTCGCCCAGCTTGATCGCCTCGTCGAAGTCGTGGGTGACGAAGACGATCGTCTTGTGGAGTTCGCGCTGGAGCCGGATCAGCTCGTCCTGGAGGTGGTCCCGGGTGATCGGGTCGACCGCGCCGAACGGCTCGTCCATCAGCAGCACCGGCGGATCGGCCGCCAGCGCCCGCGCCACGCCCACCCGCTGCTGCTGGCCGCCGGAGAGCTGACGCGGATAGCGGCCGTGGAACTCCGCGGCGTCCAGCCCGACCAGGTCGAGCATCTCCTCGACGCGCGAGCGGATCCGGGACTTCGACCAGCCGATCATCTTCGGTACGAGCGCGATGTTCTGGGCGACCGTCATGTGCGGGAAGAGGCCGGAGGCCTGGATCGCGTAGCCGACCTTGCGGCGCAGCTTCACCGGGTCGATGTCGGTGACGTCCTCGCCGCCGATGCGGATGCGGCCGCTGCTGGGCTCGATCAGCCGGTTGATCATCTTCAGGGTGGTGGACTTCCCGCAGCCGGAGGGGCCGACGAAGATGACCGTCTCGCCCGCCCTGATCTCCATGGACACGTTGTCGACGGCCGGCTGCGGGGTGCCGGGATAGCGCTTGGTGAGGGAATCCAGCTCGATGGCCGCCCCGGTGGCGGCGCTGTCACCGTTCGCGCGAGCGGGCTCGGTCGTCTCAGGCACGGATCCCCCTCGGAATGGTCAGCCGCCCGAGCAGGACGTAGGCGGCGTCGAACAGCAACGCCAGGACGATGATCCCGAGCGTGCCCGCGAGGACCTGGTTGAGCGCGTTCTTGCTGCCCAGCGAGGCGATCCCGCGGAAGATCTCGTTGCCGAGGCCCGGGCCGGAGGCGTAGGCGGCGATCGCGGCGATGCCCATCAGCATCTGCGTCGACACCCGGATCCCGGTGAGGATCGGCGGCCAGGCCAGCGGCAGCTCCACCTTCAGCAGCCGGGCCGGACGCGACATCCCGATGCCCGTGGCCGCGTCCACCAGCGCCGGGTCCACGCCGCGCAGACCGACGATCGCGTTGCGCACGATCGGCAGCAGCCCGTACAGGGTCAGCGCGGTCACCGTCGGCGGCACGCCCAGGCCCACGATCGGGATGAGCAGGCCGATCATGGCCAGCGACGGGATGGTCAGGACGGTCGACGTGGTCAGGGTCGCCAGGTTCCCGGCCCACTCGCTGCGGTAGGTGACCACGCCGATCAGCACCCCGAGCAGCGTCGCCACGACCATGCACTGGAAGACCGCGCTGGCGTGCTGGTAGGCGTCGGTGAGCAGCTGCTGGTGGCGGCTGCCCAGGAACTCCCAGAAGTTCACCGCCGCTCACCTCCGGTCCGCCGGTCTCAGTCGCTGCCGCCCTGGTCGCGGGCCGCCTGCTCCACCAGCGGGATGATCCGCAGCGGAACGGGGTTCTCCATGACGATCGCCGTGGCGGCCCGCACGATGCCATCAAAACCGACAACCCGGTCGATCACCCGTTGGAGATCCGCGTTCGAGCGGGCCACCAGCCGGCACAGCATGTCCCCGGTGCCCGTCGTGGTGTGCAGCTCCAGCACCTCCGGCACGGTCGCCAAGTGCGCCCGTACGTCCGCCCCTTGGCCCTGCCGGATCTCCAGCGTCGCGAACGCGGTCACCGGGTAGCCGAGCGCCGCCGGGTCCACCTGAGGACCGAAGCCGCGGATGACTCCGTTCGACTGAAGGCGGTCGAGCCGCGCCTGCACGGTGCCGCGCGCCACTCCCAGCCGCCGGGACATCTCCAGCACCCCGATCCGCGGCTCCCGGGCCAGCAGGCCGATGATCCGCCCGTCCAGTCGGTCGATCCCCATCCCCGCACCCTCCCGGCTGGTCATCCTGTACACATCGCCCGGCCCCACCGGCGTATCACTGGTCAGGTTGCCCAGCGAATGCGCGAACTATTGCGCACCTTGCGGACCCGGGAGACCCTGCGGCTATGACGCAGACCACACACCACACTCCCGACACCGCCCGGCAGGCCGACCCCTTCCCGGTCAAGGGAATGGACGCGGTCGTCTTCGCCGTGGGCAACGCCAAACAGGCCGCGCACTACTACTCCACCGCCTTCGGCATGAAGCTGGTCGCCTACGCGGGACCCGAGAACGGCAGCCGCGAGACCGCGAGCTACGTCCTGGAGAACGGCTCCGCCCGTTTCGTCCTCACCTCCGTCATCAAGCCCGCCACCGACTGGGGCCGCTTCCTCGCCCAGCACGTGGCCGAGCACGGCGACGGCGTCGTCGACCTCGCCATCGAGGTCCCGGACGCGCGCGCCGCCCACGCCTACGCCGTCGAGCACGGCGCCCGCTCGCTCGCGGAGCCCCACGAGGTCAAGGACGAGCACGGCACCGTCGTCCTCGCCGCCATCGCCACCTATGGCGAGACCCGCCACACCCTCGTCGAGCGCACCGGCTACGACGGCCCCTACCTGCCCGGCTACGCCGCCGCCGACCCGATCGTCGAGCCGCCCGCGCAGCGCACCTTCCAGGCCGTCGACCACTGCGTCGGCAACGTCGAGCTCGGCCGGATGAACGAGTGGGTCGGCTTCTACAACAAGGTCATGGGCTTCACGAACATGAAGGAGTTCGTGGGCGACGACATCGCCACCGAGTACAGCGCGCTGATGTCCAAGGTGGTCGCCGACGGCACCCTCAAGGTCAAGTTCCCGATCAACGAGCCCGCCGTCGCCAAGAAGAAGTCGCAGATCGACGAGTACCTGGAGTTCTACGGCGGCGCCGGCGTGCAGCACATCGCGCTGAACACCAACGACATCGTGCAGACCGTGCGCACGATGAAGGCGTCAGGCGTCCAGTTCCTGGACACGCCCGACTCGTACTACGACACGCTCGGCGAGTGGGCGGGCGAGACCCGCGTCCCCGTCGAGACCCTGCGCGAGCTGAAGATCCTCGTCGACCGCGACGAGGACGGCTACCTGCTGCAGATCTTCACCAAGCCGGTCCAGGACCGCCCGACCGTCTTCTTCGAGCTCATCGAACGGCACGGCTCGATGGGCTTCGGAAAGGGCAACTTCAAGGCCCTGTTCGAGGCGATCGAGCGCGAGCAGGCCAAGCGCGGCAACCTCTGACCGTCCGCGGCCGGCCACCGGGGCGGGCCCTGCCCGCAGGACTCGCCCCGCTCCCCTCCCGGTCAGGGCCCCGGCGACCACCCGGGGCTCGCGCCGGGTGCCGCCGACGGGTTCACACCGGTCGGCCCCGGGTGCGAACCTGTGATCCATGAGCCGTATCGAAGCGCCTCGTGACGAGGACGACGCAGCCCTCGGGGCCGGCGCGGCCACGGCGGTCCCCGGCACCCTCGTCGACCGGCTGCTCGCCGGACTGCCCGCCGGGGCCGTCCTCACCGACCCCGACGTCACGGCCTCCTACGCCAACGACATGGCGAGCTTCTGCCCGGCGGGCGCCCCCGCGGTGGTCGTCCTGCCGCGCACCGTGGAGCACGTCCAGCACGTCATGCGCACCGCCACCGAGCTGCGCGTCCCGGTCGTCCCGCAGGGCGCCCGCACCGGCCTGTCCGGCGCGGCCAACGCCACCGACGGCTGCGTCGTGCTGTCCCTGACCAGGATGGACCGCATCCTGGAGATCAACCCGGTCGACCGCGTCGCCGTCGTCGAACCGGGCGTCGTCAACGCCACGCTGTCGCGCGCGGTCGGCGAGCACGGGCTGTACTACCCGCCCGACCCCTCCAGCTGGGAGACGTGCACGATCGGCGGCAACATCGGCACCGCCTCCGGCGGCCTGTGCTGCGTCAAGTACGGGGTGACCGCCGAGTACGTCCTCGGCCTGGACGTCGTCCTCGCCGACGGCCGCCTGATGACCACCGGCCGCCGCACCGCCAAGGGCGTCGCCGGGTACGACCTCACCCGCCTGTTCGTCGGCTCCGAGGGCTCCCTCGGCATCGTCGTACGGGCCGTCCTCGCCCTGCGCCCGAAGCCGCCCGGGCAACTGGTGCTGGCCGCCGAGTTCGCCTCCGCGTCCGCCGCCTGCGACGCGATCTGCCGGATCATGGAGGGCGGGCACGTGCCGTCCCTCCTGGAGCTGATGGACCGCACGACGGTCAAGGCCGTGAACGACCTCGCCCACATGGGCCTGCCGGAGACCACCGAGGCCCTTCTGCTCGCCGCCTTCGACACCGCGGACCCCGCCGCCGACCTCGCCGCCGTCGGCGCGCTGTGCGAGGCCGCGGGCGCCACACAGGTGGTCCCCGCCGACGACGCGGCCGAGTCCGAACTCCTCCTCCAGGCGCGGCGCCTGTCGCTCACCGCGCTGGAGGCCGTCAAGGGCACGACGATGATCGACGACGTGTGCGTGCCCCGGTCCCGGCTCGGCGACATGCTGGAGGGCATCGAGCGCGTCGCGGCGAAGTACGGCCTCACTATCGGGGTCTGCGCCCACGCGGGCGACGGCAACACCCACCCCACCGTCTGCTTCGACGCGGCGGACCCCGACGAGTCCCGGCGGGCCCGCGAGTCCTTCGACGAGATCATGGCCCTCGGCCTGGAACTCGGCGGCACCATCACCGGCGAGCACGGCGTGGGCGTGCTGAAGAAGGAGTGGCTGGCGCGCGAGATCGGACCGGTGGGACTGGAGATGCAGCGGGCCGTCAAGCAGGTCTTCGACCCGCTGGGCATCCTCAACCCGGGCAAGCTCTTCTGACCCGCTCCGCTCCGCGCCCCTCACCGGGCGAGCAGCTCGGCCAGACCGTCGTCGATGCCGAGACGCCCGCCCTCCGTCCCCGGCGGCACCGCTCGCAGGCTCCGCTCCAGCCAGGCCGACACCTGTGCCGTCGGCGCCTCCAGGAGGGCGTCGCCGTCCGGGCTGCTCAGCGCCATCAGGACCACACCGCGGCCCGCCGCCTTCGACGGCCACACCCGCACGTCCCCGTCCCCGCACGGCCGGAACACGCCCTCCACCAGCAGGTCGCGGGCGAACGTCCAGTGCACCGGCTGGAAGGAGTTGATGTGGAAGATGACGTGGACGGCGTAGGGGTCGTCGCTGTGGTAGCCGAGCAGGGCCGGCACGGGGACGGCGTGCTCGGGGGACAGGATGAGCCTCATCTCCAGCTCGCGCTCCACGACGGTGGGGTGCATGGCGGGTGTCCTCTCTCGTACGGATGACGTACGGGTCCGTCCGGCCCGCCGGACGCGGGCCCGCACGAGGGAGAGCGGCGGGGGCCGCCGGCGTTACGCGGGTTCGCGGAACTTTTTCTCCCCGGCTCCGTCCCGGGTGTGAAGGTCTGTGCACGAGGGGGCCCGAAAGGGGCGGGTCCGGCGGGACCGGCGGTGCGGATTGCGCCCGTCTGGTAGATGTTGAGGCCCCCTTATCAACCCCCGAGCAGATACGGGACGACGGACATGAGCGCCCCAACCCCGGCCCCCGGCGACGACAGGCCCCGCGAAGGGTATTACCCGGACCCATCCATTCCTGGATACGTCCGGTACTGGAACGGCGCATCCTGGATGCCGGGCACGAGCAGGCCCGCACCCAAGGACGGCGAGCCGCTCGCGCCGCCGCCCGGCGCGCGGGCCTCCGTGGAGGAGACCGGTCCGCACTTCTTCGACGAGGACCCGGTCGAGGAGCCGCCGCACGCCGCCGCGTCCCCGCACGCCGGCCGGCCGGAGGCCGCCTCGTCCTGGGGCGCCGACCGCTCCCGCGAGCCCGGCTTCACCGACGACCCGAACCACCGTGTCGCCTGGCCGGACCCCGCCCAGGGCCCCGACCCGAGGGTCCCGCACGCGCGGGCGGCCGGGGGAGCGGCGGCCGTGACCGGCCCTGCCGAGGGCGGCACCGCCGACACCGGCCGCCCGGGGTCCGGAAGGGGATCCGCCGGTGAGGGGGCCGCGAATGATCCCCGGGCCGGGGCCGGGGGACCGAGTGGTGCCGGCCCCAGCGCCGGTGCCGGTGGAGCGTCCGGTGCGGGGACGGCCGGGGACGCTCCCGGCGGGCCCCGTGCCGCGTCGGCGGACGGCTCGGCGGGGACGGCGTCCGGCGACGCGGAGGCCGGGTCCGGCAACACCTTCGTCTTCCGGCGCCCGACGGAAGGGGCCCAGGGGGGCGCTCCGGCCTCGGACGGCACCGTCACCGACGACGGCACCCTCACCTTCCGCCCGGTCCCGCGCGCCGCCGGCCCGGACGCCGGGAAGGCCGTACAGGCCCCGGGGGCCGGTGCGCCGACCGCCCTCTCCGGCCCGCAGCAGCCGGGCGGCGTGAACGGCCCGGCCGTCCCCCACCAGGTCGCCGCCCCACAGCCGGCCGCCCCGCTCCCGGCCGCCCCGCCACCGGTCGCGCCACAGCCGTCCGTGCCACAGCCCTCCGTTCCACTGCCGGCCGCCTCGGCCCCGGTGACGGCCGGTCCCGGCGGCGGTCAGTCCTCCTGGGCACAGCAGGTGCACCGGCTCGCAGGCGGCGACGAGCAGCCCGTCGCGCCCTGGAAGCCGCCGGTCGAGGACGTGTTCCAGGCCGCCGCCCGGCGTCAGGCGGCGGCCCGCCCCGCCGGGCTCGGCAAGCGGCTGGCCGCGCGGCTGATCGACACCGTCGTCCTCGCCGGCGTCACCGCCGTGGCCGCCGTACCCCTCGGTGCCAAGGCGATCGACCACGTCAACGACAAGATCGACGAGGCCAAGCTCTCCGGCGAGACCGTCACGGTCTGGCTGCTCGACGCCACGACGGCCACGTACCTGGGCATCGTGCTGGCCGTCCTGCTGCTCTTCGGCGTGGTCTACGAGGCGCTGCCCACCGCCAAGTGGGGCCGCACCCTGGGCAAGAAGCTGCTGGGTCTCGAGGTACGGGACATCGAGGCCCACGAGCCCCCGTCCCTCGGCGCGTCCGTGCGCCGCTGGCTGGTCTACAGCGTCCCGGGTCTCCTGGCCGTCGGTGTCGTCGGTGTGGCGTGGTGTCTCTTCGACCGCCCGTGGCACCAGTGCTGGCACGACAAGGCGGCCCGTACGTTCGTGGCGCACTGACCGCCCGGACGCCGGGCGCGGTGCGGCCTCCCCGCGGGGAGGCGGCCACCGCCCGTCTCCCCCACGGGACCTGACGCCACGGCGGCCTCGCCGCCCGCCCACCCACGACCCCACAGAACCGTCCCACCCGACCGAACCCCCACCC
>NZ_JAGMUE010000669.1:0-551 GCF_019049165.1 Streptomyces sp. AC627_RSS907 | reverse complement strand
ACATGGTTGAGCAGGTGCTTCACCTGCTTCGGGCCACGGGGATGGAGCGAGTCAACGTTCGCGTAGTTCGCAAGGAGGCCATGGTGCCTCCTTACCCTGTTTTCCATCTGAAGTTCGCCGACGGTGTGCATCAGGAGTTGGCCTACGTGGAACAGCTCGACGGGGCGAACTACATCACGCAAAAGCGGCAGCTCGACAAGTACCGTCGATTGTTGGACAACGTGCGTGCGAACGCCTACGGGCGTGAGGAGAGCATCGCGGCGTTGCAACGTGCGCTCGATCACTGGACGGAGCAGGCTGCCGCGGAAGAGTCAGGCTGACGGTGTCGAATCCTCGTCCTCCGCGGCCTCCTCGCCGCTACGACTACTTTGGGATGCGCCCGACGCCGCCCCACTCGACCCAGTCCGTGGGCCGCAGGTGGTCGGGGGGTGGTGTGGAGTCAGGGTGCCAGTCGATCACGTCGACCAACCCGGGGGGTGATTCGATGATCAGGGGATCGAAGTAACGTCGCACCTCGTGGGTTTCTCGTACGCGACCCCACTTGTTGTGTG
>NZ_JAGMUE010000668.1:0-631 GCF_019049165.1 Streptomyces sp. AC627_RSS907 | reverse complement strand
AGGCAGGGCCGACGCCGGGCCAGCCGACCCCGCCGACCGGCACCGCCTCACCGCGCTGACCGGCCTGGCCGCCCTGTCGCTGGACGCCATGGCTTCGGTGGCGTACGGACCGGAGGCCATCGTCCTGGTGCTGGCCGCCGCGGGGGCGCGCGGGCTCGGGTACACCGTGCCCGTCACCCTGGCCATCGCGGCCCTGCTGGCCGTGCTCGTCGCCTCCTACCGTCAGGTCATCGCGGCCTTTCCGGACGGCGGCGGGGCGTACGCGGTGGCCAGGCGTCATCTGGGCCGGCGTGCCTCGCTGGTGGCCGCCGCCTCGCTCGTCCTGGACTACGTCCTGAACGCCGCGGTCGCCGTGACCGCCGGTGTCGCCGCGCTGACCTCGGCCTACCCCGGGTTGCACGACGACCGGCTGTGGCTGTGCCTCGGGGTGTTGGCGCTGGTCACCGGCGTGAACCTACGCGGCGTCGTGGACTCGGCGCGCGCCTTCCTGGTGCCGACTGCGGTCTTCGTGTGCGCCGTGCTCACCGTGATCACCGCCGGTCTCCTCCGGGACGCCCCGCTGTCCACGGAGGCGTCCGCCGGGCACGCGGCGGTGCTCGCCGACGACGCGACCACCGTCGGCGTCCTGCTG
>NZ_JAGMUE010000667.1:0-904 GCF_019049165.1 Streptomyces sp. AC627_RSS907 | reverse complement strand
TGACGGCCCGGCCCTCGGCCGACACCTCCTCCAACTCGGTGGCCAGCATCGCCTCGAGGTCGAAGTGGCCGCCGCGCGGCTCGTGGCCCGAGCGGCGCATCAGCCCGTACCCGGCCGCCCGCACGTCCTGGAGGAAGTCCTCCGAGGTGGCGCTGCGGAACAGCGGCAGCGAGTCGGTGTCCTCGAGGAACAGCCAGCCGCCCGGCTTGAGCGCCCGGACCATGTTGGCCACCGCGGCCGGTCGGTCCTCCAGGTGCTGGACCACCATCCGCGAGTGCACGAGGTCGAAGGACTCGGCCGGCAGCTCCTCGGTACGGATGTCGATCCGGGCCACCTCCACGTGCGGCGCCCGCAGCGCTTCGAGCCGCCCCGTCTCCAGGTCCGCGGCGAGCACCCCCCCGGTGGGCCCGACCCGCTCGCCGAGCCAGCCGGCGATGGACCCGGAACCGGCGCCCACCTCCAGGGCGTGCCAGCCGGGGGCCACGCCGAGCCGCTCCAGGCGCTCGATGGTGCCCGGGTCCCAGATGGCCTCGTTGGCGCGCAGCCGCTCCGTCTCCTGGTCCCAGGTGGGGTCGAAGACGTATTCCTTGGAGTCCTTAGACTCCTGAGACGCCTGGGATTCCTGGGACGCCTGGTCGGTCACGCTCATATCGTTCTTCGCCCTCCGTGGACCTCGTATCCTCCGTGGACCTCGTTCCGCTGCCGCCCACGCCCAGCTTGTGTGGGGCTCAGGCTAGGAAGCCGGGCAAGTCCCTGCCATGGCAAGAGAGTGCGGGCCAAGGGGTAATCCAGGCAGTTATCTGCTAAGGACCCGCAGGTCACGCCTCGCGTACGGTGGTCGCCCCGCTACGCGCATCCATGAGGAGTTCGCGGTGCTGCACACACTGCTCGTCGGGCTGGGACG
>NZ_JAGMUE010000666.1:0-587 GCF_019049165.1 Streptomyces sp. AC627_RSS907 | reverse complement strand
CGCCGACGCCGCGCGCGGCGCCTGGTTGGCGCACCGCTGGCAGGCGGCGGCCGTGGCCGTCACGCTCGGCGAGCGCGGGGCGCTGCTGGTGGAGGCGGGCAGCGACCGGCCGATGCTGGTGCCCGCGCCCTACCGCGCCCAGGGCGACCCCTGCGGCGCCGGCGACTGCTTCGCCGCGGCCACCGCCGGCGCGCTGGCCGACGGCGCGCTCCCGGAGGAGGCCGTGCAGCGCGGGGTCGCGGAGGCGGCGGCCTTCGTCGCCGCCGGCGGGGCGGGCGCGGGCGACCTGTGGGGGGCCTCGCCGACGACCCGTACCGACGCCCGACGGTCCGTGGACGCCTTCGAGCTGGCCGCGTCGGTGCGCGCCGCCGGCGGGACGGTGGTGGCCACCGGCGGCTGCTTCGACCTGCTGCACGCCGGGCACGTGGGGCTGTTGGAGAGCGCGCGCCGGATAGGGGACTGCCTGATCGTGTGCGTCAACTCCGACGAGTCCATCGCCCGCCTCAAGGGCCCGGGGCGCCCCCTGACCCCGGTCGCCGACCGGGTGCGGGTGCTGTCCGGCCTGGGCAGCGTGGACGCGGTCGCCG
>NZ_JAGMUE010000665.1:0-919 GCF_019049165.1 Streptomyces sp. AC627_RSS907 | reverse complement strand
GCTTCTACCAGGGCGTCGCGAAGGACCCGTTGCTGCGACCCATGTACCCGGAGGAGGACCTCGGCCCGGCCGAGGAGCGCTTGGTGCTCTTCCTGATGCAGTACTGGGGCGGCCCCCGTACGTACAGCGACCAGCGCGGCCACCCCCGGCTGCGGATGCGGCACGCGCCGTTCACGGTGGACCAGGCCGCGCACGACGCCTGGCTGCGGCACATGCGGGACGCCGTCGACGAGCTGGACCTCGCGCCCGAGCACGAGCAGCAGTTGTGGAAGTACCTGACGTACGCCGCCGCTTCGATGGTCAACACCCCGGGCTGAGCGGCCAGTACGCCGGGCCGGGCCACCGACGCGAGCGGTCGAGCCGCCTGTACGCGCAGCCCCCGGCGCCCCGAACCGGCGGCGGGCCCGACGGCGGCCGGCGGCCGGGCCTCGACGACCCAGGAACCAGCCATTCCGGACGACGGCGGCGATGAGCCGCATACCCTGCGTATCGCATAGCGGACACTGCGTATCGCATGTCGGTCACAATCGGATCAAGCCCAGACCGCAACCGCTTTCAGACCGCATCTTTCTCTGACAACATCCAGGCACGCCGCCGAGTCGACACGCCGCCGTCACCTCCGTGACCGCGCGCCGTCGCTGGCTGGCGACGGGTCCGGTGGGCGGGGAGCAGCGCGGGGGGTTCAGTGGCGGGCTTTGTGTTCCTGCGTGTCCGTGCGCACCGATTGCTGTTGTCGGCGGCCCTGTTGACGGTGCTGCTGACCACCGCGGTGCTGGCCACGCTCGGCGCGTTCAGCGCGGCCATCGGCGACGCGGGGTTGCGGCACGCGCTGCGCGAGCGCAGCGCCGCGCCGGCCGCGCTGCGGGTGGCCACGGACCTGCCGGAGTCGGAGCGCGCGGCGGCCGAGCGAGCCGTGCGG
>NZ_JAGMUE010000664.1:0-547 GCF_019049165.1 Streptomyces sp. AC627_RSS907 | reverse complement strand
CCGGGGCCTACTCCCCCCTCGGCCCACGCCGGCCCCGGACCATGCCGGCTCCGCCCCACGCCCGCCCCACGCCCGCCCCACGCCGACCCCGAGCCCGTCACGCCGCGCTCACGCCCGCCGCGTCCGGCCCCGCCCGCCGGGGCCGCGCCGGGTCGCGGAACCGGTACGCGCCGCCTTCCGCCTTCCCTGTCTCACGTCCCCGTCCGCGCCCGTTCCGGGCCCGCCGCGACGCTGGAGGGCCGCCACGCGGCGTGACCTTCGTCTCTGCCGGCGGGGCGGGGGATTCGCGTGGCTTGAGTGAATTCGCTCCGGCCGCCCCGGCCGCGCGCACCGTGCCCCGACGGCTGATCGCGCGGCCCGGAAGTTCCGGCACCGCGGGCGCTTCCGCGCCATTCACGACGCGGGGAGCGAACGAGGGACGGGCACGGATTCGCGCGGCGTACGGGCCGGGCGCGCGCCCCGTAGCGGTCGCTATGGGAAGGCGCGGAGAGAGCCCCCTATAGAGGGAGGTGACCGGTCAGCCGCGCTTGACCGCGCACAGCAGGCC
>NZ_JAGMUE010000663.1:0-845 GCF_019049165.1 Streptomyces sp. AC627_RSS907 | reverse complement strand
GTCTTGGACCGTTGGTGTGGTCCACCCCAGTTCCGTGCCGAACACCGTCTGGAAGATGTAGGCCAGAACGAAGACCGGGATCGAGATGACCAGCAGGGTGAGGATCAGCACCCCGCGGTCCACGATCTTGCCCCGCTTCATGCCGGCGAAGACGCCGAGGACGAGGCCGAGGATCATCTCGAAGAGGAGCGCGATGATGGCGAGCCGGATGGTGACCGGGAAGGCGTCCGTCAGGATCTCGGAAACCGGCCGACCGCCGACCGTCTTGCCGAAGTCCGCCTGGAACAGGCCCTTCATGTAGTCCAGGTACTGCTGCCACAGCGGGTCGTCGAGCCCGTACTCATGACGGAGCGCGGCGAGCTGGGTGGGGTCTGGCGCCTTGTCACCCCACAGCGCCCGGATGGGGTCGCCGGGCAGGGTACGCACCATGACGAAGATGAGAAAGGTTGTCCCGATGAAGACCGGGATCATCTGGAGCAGTCGCCGCGCGACGTATCGCCCCATCGTGCCTCCGTTCTGGGGTCGGCCGAAGGCAGCCGCGCTCCAGGTAAGGAACCGGCTGCCCCCGTGGCCCGAGGGGCGCCCGGTTCGGGGCGCCCCTCGGCATCAACGTCCGACGACTACTTCTGCTTCACCGTGATGTCGGTGAGGATCGGGTCGCCCTTCTGGTTGAACTTCACGTTCGAAACGTTCTTCGAGTAACCAGCGTTGACCTTGTAGTACCAGAGCGGGATGGCCGGGAAGGTGTTCTTGAGCTGCTGCTCGGCCAGGTTGTACTCCTTGGCCGACTCCTCCAGCGTCTTGGCGTTGTCCGCCTTCTTCACCAGGTCATCGAACTTCTTGTC
>NZ_JAGMUE010000662.1:0-736 GCF_019049165.1 Streptomyces sp. AC627_RSS907 | reverse complement strand
AGACGATGCAGCGGCTGGAGGTGGTGCCCTGGTCGATGGAGGCGATGAACGGGCCGTGGCCGTGCGAGGCGGCGCCTGGGGTGGAGGCGAAGTCCTGGGTGTCGGTCATGATGTGCGGCTCCTGCGTGATGACGTCGGTCGGGCTTTAGGCGAAGGCGAGTTCGTAGAGTCCGCCCGCGATGGCGCCGCCAGCAAGTGGGCCGACGACGGGAATCCAGGCGTAGCCCCAGTCCGAGCCGCCCTTGTGGGGCAGCGGCAGCAGGGCGTGCACGATGCGCGGGCCGAGGTCGCGCACCGGGTTGATGGCGTAGCCGGTGGGCCCGCCGAGCGAGAGGCCGAGGCCGACCACGACCAGGGCCGTCATCAGCGCGCCGGTACCGGAGACCGCCAGTCCCTCGGTCAGCCCCTGGGTGAGGATGGCGAGCACCAGCACGACGGTGGCGATGATCTCGGTGGCCAGGTTCTGCACCACGTTGCGGATCTCCGGGCCGGTGCAGAAGATGCCGAGCACCGGACCCGCCTTCGGGGCGGCCGACTGGTCCACCAGGCCCTCCTGGCCGCCCGTCTCGGCGATGATCTCGGGGTCGGTGAGGTGGGCCTGGAAGTGGCCGTAGTACGAGACCCACACCAGGAGCGCGCCGATCATCGCGCCCAGGAGCTGCGAGGCGAAGTAGAGCGGCACGTCACTCCACTGGGTGCCGCCCTCGCCACCCTTGATGGCCAGACCGACGGTCAC
>NZ_JAGMUE010000661.1:0-548 GCF_019049165.1 Streptomyces sp. AC627_RSS907 | reverse complement strand
AGTCCACCGGGCCCGAGCTGTGGCAGCAGACCGATGAGCGGATCACGCACTTCGTCGCGGGCGTCGGCACCGGCGGCACGATCAGCGGCACCGGCCGGTACCTCAAGGACGTCAGCGACGGCCGGGTCAAGGTGATCGGCGCCGACCCGGAGGGCTCGGTGTACTCCGGCGGCTCGGGCCGCCCGTATCTGATCGAGGGCGTCGGCGAGGACTTCTGGCCGAGCGCGTACGACCGGACCGTCGCGGACGAGATCGTGCCGGTCTCCGACAAGGACGCCTTCCAGATGACCCGCCGCCTCGCCAAGGAGGAGGGCCTGCTCGTCGGCGGCTCCTGCGGGATGGCGGTCGTGGCCGCCCTGCGCGTCGCCGAGCGCCTCGGCCCGGACGACGTGGTGGTCGTGCTGCTGCCGGACAGCGGGCGCGGGTACCTCTCGAAGATCTTCAATGACGAATGGATGGCGGACTACGGTTTCCTGGAGGAGGCCGGGCCCGCCGTGCGCGTCGGTGACGTGCTGCGCGGCAAGGAAGGCGGCCTGCCGTCGCTGGTG
>NZ_JAGMUE010000069.1:0-8153 GCF_019049165.1 Streptomyces sp. AC627_RSS907 | reverse complement strand
GCTGGGGGGACTGTGTCGCCTCGGCGGGGGCCTCCGGCTGGGGGCTCTGTGTCGCCTCGGCTTCGCCTTCGGCGGGGGTGTTCCCACCCGCACCACCCGTGCGGGTCTCGTGGTCGGGTGCGGGTGGCCCCTGTGGGGCGTTCTCGCCGTCGGCGGCCGCGGGGGCCTTCGGCTTCGCCTCGGGCTCGGGCTCGGGCTCCGGTTCGGGCTCCGGTTCGGGCTCAGGTTCCGGCTCGGTTTTGGGCTCAGGCTCGGGCTTGGGCTCCGGTCCTGGCGTGGGGTCGGGTTCGGCCTTGGCGTTGGCCTTGGCCTCGGGCCCCGGTCCGGCCTGCGGCTCGGGCTGGGGTGCCGGTTCTGGCGTGGGCTTGGCCTGGGCCTCGGGCTGGGGCGCGGGCTCGGTCTCGGCCTCGGGCTGGGCCTCGGGTTGTGCCTCGGTCTTGGCCTCGGGCTCGGGCTCGGTCTTGGCCTCGGGCTCGGGCTCGGTCTTGGCCTCGGGATGGGGCGTCGGCGCCGGTTCGGGGTCGGGGGTGGTGCTGTCCGGGGCTTCGGTGGGCTTGGGGACCGTGATGTTGGCGAAGGCGGCCCTGACGAGTTCGTGCTCGTCGGGGGCGGCCTCCGTGCGGGGCTCGGGGACCTGGGCCGCCTTGGGGTCCTCCGGCTGGGCCGGGGCCTCGGCGGGCTCCGGGGACGCGGTGGGCTGGGACGGGAGCTGCGGCTCCGGCTCGGCGGCGGCCGAGGGTGCCGTCTCCCGCGTCGCACCCTCCGCCTGGGCGGCCCGTTCTTTGCGTGACCGGCCGAACGCGTTCCGCAGGAGAGTGAGAATGCCCATGTGCGCAACCCTTCGCGTGAGTTGATGCCCGTCAATCCCTGGCCAGGACGGACACGTAAGGTTAGCGGCCCGGGCATGTGATCTTGTGCAGGATCTGCCATGGAAGTCCGGGCGCGTCAAGGCCCGATCGAGCCGTCCCGGACATTTCCTTTCCGCTGCCACGGGTTCACCCGCAGTTCATCGCCGCGCCCGACTCCCGCACGTATGTGCACCTACGGTCACGCTGATACCAAGGGCATCCAAAGGCGTTTCAGGGAGAACAGAGTGCGCAAGCTGCTGCCGTTGATCGGAACACCGTCCGGTTCGCACCCCGGTGGCCGGTCCGCCATGACCTGCCGTTTCCGGTGTGGCGACGCCTGCTTCCACGAGGTGCCCAACACCAGCTCCAACGAGTACGTCGGCGACGTCATCGCCGGTGCGCTCAGCCGCCGGTCGATGATGCGCGCCGCGGCCGTCGTCACCGTCACCGCGGCGGGGGCCGGGGCCGTGGGCGTGGCGGGGGCGCCGTCGGCGCAGGCCGCGCCGGCGGCCGGAAGGGGGCACGGTGCGGGGCACGGGAAACCGTCGAAGGCCAAGGGTGCGCGCGGGCTGCGGTTCACGCCCGTGGCACCCAACACCAAGGACGCCGTCACCGTGCCCGAGGGGTACCGTCAGGACGTCGTGATCCGCTGGGGCGAGCCCATCCTGCGCGGGGCGCCCGCCTTCGACCCGGAGCGGCAGACCGCCCGGGCCCAGGCCGGGCAGTTCGGCTACAACAACGACTTCCTCGCCCTGCTGCCGCTGCGCGGTGAGCGCGGTCGCCAGCTCCTCGTCGCCAACCACGAGTACACCGACGAGGTGCTCATGTTCCGCGGCTACGACCCCGAGAACCCGACGCGCGAGCAGGTCGAGATCGCCTGGGCCGCGCACGGGCTGTCCGTCGTCGCCGTGGAGGAGGAGCGCGGGAGCGGCAGGCTGTCGCCCGTCTCCCGGCACCACCTCAACCGGCGTGTCACGGCCACCACCGAGTTCCGGCTGACGGGCCCGGCCGCCGGGTCGGACCTGGTGAAGACCTCCGTGGACCGGACCGGCCGGAAGGTGCTCGGCACCCTCAACAACTGCTCCGGCGGCACCACCCCGTGGGGTACCACGCTGCACGGCGAGGAGAACTTCAACCAGTACTTCGCCAACGGCAGCCGCGCCACGGACAAGCGCTACGGCGTCGGCACCGGCACCACCGAGCGCAAGTGGGAGCGGTTCGACAAGCGGTTCGACATCGCCCGGGAGCCGAACGAGGTGCACCGCTTCGGCTACGTCGTCGAGCTCGACCCGTACGACCCCGACTCCACGCCCCGCAAGCACACCCTGCTCGGCCGCTTCAAGCACGAGGCCGCGACCGTGCGGCTGACCCACGACGGGCGCCCGGTCGTCTACACCGGCGACGACGAGCGGTTCGACTACTTCTACAAGTTCGTCGGCAGCAAGCGGATGCGGCACGGCAACAGCCGCTGGGCGCGCGAGCACAACCTGTCGCTGCTCGACGAGGGCACCCTCTACGTCGCCAAGCTCAGCGGCGACTCCCCCGCGATGGAGATCGACGGCACGGGCACGCTGCCGAGCGACGGCGAGTTCGACGGCAGCGGACGCTGGATCCCGCTGGTCACCGCGACCGAGGACGGTGCCGTCTCGCACGTCGAGGGCATGACCGCCGAGGAGGTCTGCGTCTTCACGCGGCTCGCCGGCGACAAGGTCGGGGCCACGAAGATGGACCGCCCCGAGGACATCGAGCCCTCGCCGAAGACCGGCAAGGTGTACGTCGCCCTCACCAACAACTCCAAGCGCGGTGTCGACTCCAACGCCAAGGCGGACGAGGCCAACCCGCGCCACGCCAACAAGCACGGCCACGTGCTGGAGCTGACCGAGCGCTGGAACCGGGCCGACGCCACCAGCTTCGCCTGGTCGCTGTTCCTCGTCGCCGGTGACCCGGAGGACCCGGCGACCTACTTCGCGGGTTTCCCGAAGGACCGGGTCAGCCCCATCTCCTGCCCCGACAACGTCGCCTTCGACGACCACGGCAACCTGTGGCTGTCCACCGACGGCAACGCGCTCGGCAGCCACGACGGCCTCTTCGGCGTCGCGACGCAGGGCGACCGGCGCGGTGAGCTGAAGCAGTTCCTGACCGTGCCGACCGGTGCGGAGACCTGCGGCCCGCTCATCCAGGACCGGCGTGTGCTGGTCGCCGTGCAGCACCCGGGCGAGGTCGACGGCGCCACCGTGGAGAAGCCGGCGAGCACCTGGCCGGACGGACCCGGCACGATGGTGCGCCCGGCGGTCGTGGCCGTGTGGCGTGCGGACGGCCGCGACATCGGCGTCTGAGCGCCGGCTCCCGAACCCGGGCCGGGACCAGCCGGTCCCGGGCCGGGTCAGCCGTCCCCGTGCAGGGTGAGGTCGACGACCAGGGCGCGGTGGTCGGTGTCCGCCAGGTCCAGGAAGCGGGCCCGGTGCGCGGCGAAGTCCTCCGAGACCAGGACGTGGTCGATCTGCACGCCGAACGCCGGGGCGGTCCGGGTCGGCCAGGTGGCCGTCCGGTCGGCCCCGGCCAGCCGGGCCGCGTCCCGCAGCCCCGTGTCGAGGATGCGGCGGAAGGCGGCGTGGTCCTGGGAGGCGTTGAAGTCGCCGGCGAGCACGGTGGGGGTTCCGCCGTGCTCGGCGGCGGCGTCGCGCAGTGCGCCCAGCTCCTCGCGCCACAGGCCCACCTGGTCCGGCAGCGGCGGCATCGGGTGGGCGAGCTGGAGCCGTACGGCGTGACCGCGTACGTCGGCGACGGCGGCGGGCATGCCCATGGTGCCGGGGACACCGGGGGCGGGCTCGAGCGGGAAGGCGCTGAGGATGACGGACCCCTCGGACCCGCCGCCCTCGACGGCCTGCCGGTGGGGGTAGTCGGCCGCGAGGTCGCGCCGTAGCGCCGCGTCGCACGTGTACTCGCACTCCTGGACGAAGAGCAGGTCCGGCTTCTCCCGGCGTACGGTCGCGATCAGCGAGCCGGTCCCCCGCCCGAACTCGACGTTCGAGGTCAGCACCCGCACGTCGGCGACGGGCGGCCCGGCGGGTCCGTCGCTCGTGCCGTACGGCTCGATGAACCACGCCAGCAGTCCGAGCAGCGCGACGCCCCACACCGCGCCGGCCCACCACCGGGCGAGCAGCGTCAGCAGCAGCCCCGCCCCGGTCGGCACCAGCAGCCACGGCAGGAAGGCGAGCAGTTGCGGCACCGGCGTGATGCCGTCGCTGTCGGCGACCCGGCAGCCGACGACCACGCTCACGCCGGCGAACAGCAGTCCCGCGGCCCAGGCCCCGAGGCGCCGGCCCGTGCGGCGGGCCGCCGGCCGGCCGCGGGAGCTCGTCCACTCGCCGGTCGCCGTGTCGGTGTCCAAGTCCCGGCCTTCCGCTCGCGGGTGCGGTACCTGCCTGATGCCCGGATCCTCCCTCAAGGACGGGATCCGCGGGTGGAAAGTCGCGTGGCGCTAGCGAATCCGCGCGTGGAACTCCCGTACGACCTCGATGCGCCCCACGATGTGCCGGTTGAACTCCTCCAGTTCCTCCGCCGGGACCCACAGCTCGAGGATGGTCTCGCCGCCCGCCTGACGCACGGGGTAGCGCTCCAGGAACCCGGTGTCGGCCTCGAAGCGCGTGACGTAGCCCGAACCGGACGCGGGGACGTTCCAGTCACGGGCGATGCGGACGGCGTAGTCCTCGTTGAGGACGGGGTAGAAGATCGGCTGTTCGGGCAGCCGGGGCGGCCACGCCGTCCAGCCGGAGGCCTCGACCAGGGCCAGCTCCGCGGGGCCCGTGGGGCGCCACAGAGTCGTCGTCTCGGTCATGGTCGGTGACGGTAGCCGCCCGGGCGGGGGCCGGGCCAGGTGTTTACCGGGGAGGCCGCTCAGAGCCGGGTGCGGGTCGGGCGGGGCGGTGGCGGGTCGGCGGTGGCCTGCGCGCGTGCCCGGCGGCGCCGCAGCAGGTGCCCGTACCGGCCCGTGAGCCAGGAGGTCAGGGCGACCGTCAGGCCGAGGCCGACCAGCAGCCAGGAGGTCGTGCGCAGGGTCGCGGTCAGGGCGTCGTAGACGGCACCCGCGGCCGGGTCGTCCACCGCGCGGGGCAGTTCGGCGAGGGTGAGCCGGCGGCCGACCACGACGGCGAGGGCGAGCAGCGCCCCGCCGAGGGCCGTGCCGATCCCGGCGGCCGTGACCGCGCGCCGTCGGCACGCGGCGAGGGCGATGCCGGCCAGCGCGAAGACGACGGCGGCGAGCGGCAGCCAGAACGCGGCCACGTCGAGCACGTGGTAGCCCTTCCTGAGCCGGTCCACCTCGCGGGCCGGGAGCACGGTCACCGCGGTGTGCCGGACCGGGATGCGCCGGGCGAACGGCACGTTGTCGTCGGCGAGCCGCTGCTTGATCCGGGCGGTGACGGGTGCCAGGTCGACGGTGACCGCGCGACTGCCGGCCCGTTCGTCCCGCAGGGCGCGCAGTACGGCGACGTGGACGGCCCGGTTGGCCGCGTCCCAGCCCTCGCGGAAGGCCTCGGTCCGGGTGAACGACCGTGCCGCGTCCCGCACGAAGAGCCGCACGGTGCCGCTCAGGGGCCCGGCCGCGACCTCGCCCATGACCCCGTCGCCCACCGTGGTGGCCACCGCGTCCCGTACGTCCGGGTGGTCGGCGAGCGGCGCCATGGCGGCGGCGTACCGCCCGGTGTCGGCCAGTCCGTACGCCGCCCAAGCCGCCAGTGTGCCGCACGGTGCGAGCAGGCAGGCGAGGGCGATCAGGACGGCCGACAGGGCGCTGCGGAGACGTGGGGACACCTTTCCAGGCAAGGCCCCGGAGGCGGCACGGGCGAGCGGCGTGACTGCATATGGCCCCCTGGCCCGAGCCGAACGGGTGTCCTGACGGGCCACTCGGTGGAACGCCCCCGGCACGTCCCGAGCGCCCGCCCGGCCGGCCCGGAAGCCGGGCCGGCCGGGCGGGTTGGTGGCCGGGCGGGGTCGGTGGCCGGGTGGCCGGGCGGGTGGTCAGGCCATGTGGTGGCCCGTCGCGTCCTCGTGGGTGTAGTAGCAGTAGAACAACATGGCGAACACCGCCGCCGCGAGCAGCAGGGACACGACGACGCAGGTGAACATGGCCACGCCGCTCTGCGCGTAGAGGAACCCCAGCGCGCTGCCCGCGAACGCGCCCCACAGCACCGCGTGGCCCTCGCGCGGGAGTCGCTGGGCCACCGCCCGGACGACGGCGTACAGGACGACGAACGCGAGCACGGTCAGGAAGCCGAACAGCAGGTTCCAGCCGGTGATGGGGCCGCCGTGGCGCCGGATGGAGGCGGCCCAGTAGCCGTAGACCAGCCCCGCCGCGAGGGGCGCCGCCCACCTCGCCACCTTGTGGGTCCGCTCGCTGAAGACGTCGGGGGGTTCCGGCGCCGTACGGCCGCGTGTGCGCGTCGGCCCGGTGGATGCCCCGCCTGTCGGTAGCGCCTGAGCCATGAGAGCACTCCTCTCGCCTCGCCCCCGACTACCAGGGCACACCGCCGGGAGCCGCCCGGCAAGTCAGGATGCGGGCCGCGGGGGCGCGTGTTTCGCTGGGCCCGTGAGGGGTCGCGTCCGCAGGGCGGTGAGTGACCGGTGGCGGTTGCTCAGCCGGCTGGCCCGCGCTGCCGGCCGGGGCGACGCCGTGGCCCGCCACGAGCTGTTCAGCGTCCACGGACGCAGCGTCGCGTGGGTGTGGCTGTCCGACGACACCACGGTGTTCGCGGTACGGCGACGGGAAGGGACCGACGGCGGCTGAGTGCCCCGCTGTGCAGCCGCAGCGGTTACGGTGCTGCCGTACGTGATCGACAGGGGGAGGGGACAGGGACATGCCCGGAACCGTGCTGCTGCTCGCGGCGTCGCCCGTGGGCAAGGGGGGCCTGGTGGACGCCGCCTCCGTGCTTCCCGTGCTCGCGGCCGTGCCGCCCGCCGTGCTCTCCGGCACCGACACGGCGAACGTCGTCGAGCTGGCCGACCCACTGGACCCGCAGGCCGTCCTCACCCGGCTGCGCGCCGCCGCGGCGGCCCCCGGCCCGCTGACCGTCTACGTCACCGGGCAGCTCCAGCTGGACCGGCGCCAGCGCCTGCCGCATCTGGCGCTGGCCCGCACGACACCGGCCACGGTCCGCTACACCGCCCTGCCCTGGCACTGGATCCGCGAGGAACTGCGGCTGCGGCCGAGCGGCGCGACGACGCTCCTGCTCGACCTGCACGCCGACCAGGAGACCTGGCAGTGGCTGCGGACACACCCGCTGGACTCCGGGCGCAACAACGCCGTTTACGGTCGCATCGCGCCGCCGCCCGCGCGCCGGACGGTGGCCACCCCGGCCTACATGCGCGGTGTCGCGACGGTCCTGCGCAGCGGGTACCGGCCGCCGCCGGACCAGTTGCACCAGCAGGCGCTGGCCCGCGCCGCGGCCGAGGGCGCGCCGGCCGGCACGGACCTGGTGCTGTCGGCGCCGGGGCCGGTGGCGGGCGACCCGCACGCCGTCATCGCCGACGCCGTGCGGGCCGGGCGGCACGCGGACGCCGACGCACTCGCCGCCCGGCACGAGCTGGCCGCCGCCCACGCGCACGGGCCCGCCTCCGAGGACGCGCTGCACTGGGCGGAGGTCCGGGCCGACCTGGCGATGTTCGCGGGCGATCCGGCGCGCAGTTGCCGTGCCTGGCTGACGGTGGCCGAGACCCGGCTGGGCGCGGGGCAGCCGGCGGGGGCGCCGGCCGTGGAGGCGGCCGTCGACCGTGCGCACCACCAGTGGGGGCGGGTGCGCGACGCCGGGCAGGCCCGGGAACTGGGCGTGGCGCTCGCCGCGCTGCGCGGCCGGGTGCCCGGCCCGCGCGAGGGCGCGCTGGACCATGTGCAGCGGGAGCTGAGCCGGTTGCAGACCCAGGGCTGAGACCGGCACCTGACGGGGTGGGGGCGCGGCCGGGCACGTAGGGGTGAGCTGGCGCCCGGCAGCCGCACGGCCGGGGCGCCGTTCCCCGGGCCGGACGGGCCGGGACGGGCGGAGAGGGGCGCCGGGGCGCCAGGCCCACTACCGGGAGTGCCGAGGATGGTGAGGCTGCCGAAACGGCAGAGTGGGCCGCGAGCCCCAAGGGAGCCGAGTGGTCTGCGGGGCCGAGATGTCCGAGGAGCTGAGCGGTCAGCGGGGCCGAGATGTCCGAGGGGGCCGAGCGGTCGGTGGGGGCCGAGACGCCTGAGGAGCTGAGCGGTCAGCGGGGCCCTGACGTCCGAGGGGGCCGAGCGGTCGGTGGGGGCCGAGACGCCTGAGGAGCTGA
>NZ_JAGMUE010000660.1:0-559 GCF_019049165.1 Streptomyces sp. AC627_RSS907 | reverse complement strand
GCCTGGTTCAACAGCTCGCCCATCCACACCATGTCAACGCTGGCGCGTGAGCGACTGCGTTGCGAACGCTTCGGGTGGATCGGCCCCGAACCGTGCCTCGTACCGGAGCTCAACGCCTGGGAGAACGCCGCGCTCCCCCTGCTGCTCCGTGGCACGCGCCGTAAGAGCGCCAAGCACGCGGCGCACGAATGGCTGGACCGACTCGACATCGGTGACTGTGCCCGGAGCCGACCTGCCACGCTCCTGCAGGCCCAGCGACAGCGCGTGGCCGTCGCCAGGGCGCTCGCCGCGGCGCCCGACATCCTCTTCGCCGACGAACCCACGGCTCCGCTGCACGGCCCCGACCGGGAACAGGTGCTCCGCACCATCACCACGGCAGCCCGTTCGCACGGCATCACCGTGGTGCTCACCGGCCACGGCACCGAGGCCGACGCCCTGGTCGACCGCTCCGTCTCACTCATCGACGGCCGCCGAAGCGGCTCCGTCCCCGCCCATCACGCGGAGGGCAGTGCGGCGTGCTCAGTCTCCGTCTAGTCCTCGGCGCGGGACCGCTGACGCA
>NZ_JAGMUE010000659.1:0-579 GCF_019049165.1 Streptomyces sp. AC627_RSS907 | reverse complement strand
TTCCAGTCCATGTTCCAGCCGTTGAGCCCGTTGTCCGGCTTGATGGTCTTGTCCGGGGAGTTCTTCATCACGACGACGTCGCCGAGGATGGTCTGCTCGTAGAACCAGGCGCCGTCCTGCGAGGGGTCGCCCGCGCCCTTGGCGTCGTTCAGGCCGATGCAGCCGTGGCTCGTGTTGGCGGCGCCGAAGATCGAGTCGGAGCCCCAGTAGTTGCCGTGGATGAAGGTGCCCGACGTGGACAGCCGCATGGCGTGCGGCACGTCCTTGATGTCGTACTCGCCCTTGCCGTCCTTGCCGGTGAAGCCGACGGTCGAGCCGTCCATCCGGGTCTCCTTGAACTTCTCGGAGATCACCATCTGGCCGTTGTACGTCGGGTTCGCCGCGCTGCCCGCGGAGATCGGGATGTCCTTGATCTTCTTGCCGTCGCGGACCACGGTCATCCGCTTGGTCTTCGCGTCCACCGTGCTGACCTGCGAGCGGCCGATCTTGAAGTTGACGGTCTTGTCCTGGACGCCCTTGACGCCGTTGGACGCCTCGACGCCGTCGAGCTTCATCTTCATCGTCACCTCGGACCCGGCT
>NZ_JAGMUE010000658.1:0-653 GCF_019049165.1 Streptomyces sp. AC627_RSS907 | reverse complement strand
CCCTGATCCACGCCCACCTGGTCACGGCCCAGGCCGTACGCCCCCAGTTGCGCGGCCCGGCCGCCGACCACCTGCTGGCCGCCATCACCCAGGCCGTGGACGCGTTCGCCGAGGGGTACGAGCGGGCCCAGCGGCTCGCCGTCCGCCAGCAGGAGGCCGCGCGCCGCGAGTTCATCGACGACCTGCTCTACGGCCGCAGCGACCTGGGCCGCCTCGCCGAGCGCGCCGAACGCTTCGGCCTGATCCTGGCCCACGCGCACGCGGTGGCGGTGGCCCAGGGCGCCGAACCGTACGACGACGGCTACCCGGTCACCCGCCGGGTCGAGACCTCGCTGCTGACCCGCTTCGGCGACCGGCGCATCCTGCTCACCACCAAGGACGGCAGGCTGATCTGCATCGCGCCGGGCGACGAGTCGGACGTACTCCGCTACTTCGCGAAGCAGGCGTACGCGGCGACGGACGGCGGCCAGGTCGCCATCGGCCGCGCCCACCCCGGCGTGGGCGGCGTCGTCCACTCCTACGAGGAGGCGCTCAACACCCTCGACCTGGCCGCCCGGATGCACCTGGACGACCCGGTCCTGCACGCCGCCGACCTGCTCGTTTACCCGGTCCTCACCCGCGACCGGCAGGCCATGGCCGACCTCGTCCGCACC
>NZ_JAGMUE010000657.1:0-577 GCF_019049165.1 Streptomyces sp. AC627_RSS907 | reverse complement strand
GCCCCGTACAGCCCCGCCGGATCCACCGCCGGCTCCCGGACCGGCTCCACCGACCAGGGCAGCGGGCCGCGCTCGGGCAGCGTGGAGACGATGGAGCGCACGATGCGCAGGGCGTGCGCGTCGTCCTCGGCGAGGTGGTCGGTGACCCCGGAGGTCCTGGAGTGCGTTTCGCCGCCGCCCAGCTCCTCCGCCGTGACGACCTCGCCGGTGGCCGCCTTCACCAGCGGGGGGCCGCCCAGGAAGATCGTGCCCTGGCCGCGGACGATGACCGCCTCGTCGCTCATGGCCGGCACGTACGCGCCGCCGGCCGTGCAGGACCCGAGGACCGCGGCGATCTGCGGGATGCCCGCGCTGGACATCCGGGCCTGGTTGTAGAAGATCCGGCCGAAGTGGTCGCGGTCGGGGAAGACCTCGTCCTGCATCGGCAGGAAGGCGCCGCCGGAGTCCACCAGGTACAGGCACGGCAGCCGGTTCTCCAGGGCCACCTCCTGCGCCCGCAGGTGCTTCTTGACCGTCATCGGGTAGTACGTGCCGCCCTTGACGGTGGCGTCGTTGGCGACCACCACCACCTCACGGC